>NZ_JASPJT010000003.1:0-253317 GCF_030232425.1 Corynebacterium sp. MSK019
CTGTATTTCGTTCGGCGGGTTTGCTTCACTACTTCTCCTGGTCGAAAGTGGTGATGCATTCACCGCCTGAACCTACCTCCTCCAAAAACCAAAAACCGCAACCTTTGGCCACAGTAAAACTGCGACTTCAGATTGCGGTTTTGGCAATAAATGAGGAAGCTATTTGCTTCGCGCTAGCCTAAATAAGGCTTAGCCCTGACGGGCCTTGAAGCGCGGCTCCTTCTTGTTGATCACGTAGACCTTGCCACGACGGCGCACGACCTGAGCGCCCGGCTTGTTCTTCAGCGACCGAAGGGACTTGCGGACCTTCATTCGGGCGCTCCTTTCTACTCGGCTCCGAAACGGGAATGTGCACACTGCACTCTCCCCGGACAATCACCCCAGTGACTGCCTGGCAACGCACCCTTCCTGATAATCCGAAGAAATATCAAAGAGGATGCGTTACGACACGAGTTGCCATACTACCTAATAAGCGGAATAACTCCAAAAATCCGGGGGAAACATGTTCTTTGACGGGCAACCCCAAGATCGCGACTCCCCACGTTGCAACTGCTTCCACTTCTCTACTTGGCAGCGGCAATCATGTACTCGCGGACCTCGGCAAGCGTCTTACCTGAGGTCTCCGGCACCGCCTTGATGGTGAATACCAGCGCAATTGCGCCCGTAATGGCAAAGAAGAAGAACGACCACGCACCACCGACAGCATCCACCATCGGAAGAAAAGCCTGCGCCACAAACCAATTCGCAACCCATAGCGCGAGCCCTGCCAGCCCCATACCCAGGCCACGAGCCTCTGTCGGGATGATCTCGGAAATCAGGAGCCAGGTCGCCACCGACACAGCCGCCTGCTGAAACACGATAAATACGGTCATCAGCAGAAGCGACATCATGGCACCCGTCGAAGAGTTACTCGACAAACCATAGACGGGCGCCAGCACGAGCAGCGAGCTTGCACAGCCCACCAAACCGATAATCAGCATTCGCCGACGACCAACGCGGTCAATGATGCTCATACCAATTGCACACGAAATCACCGAGGCGATACCGATGATGATGGAGGTATAGACAGAGCTTTCCGTCGACAAGCCAACCTTGTTCATCATCGTCGGCGCGAAATACATAATCGCGTTCGCGCCCGTGACCTGTTGCGTCACACCAATGAGCATCGCAATAATGACGGTGCGTCGCACCCACGGGGTTTTCACGGCAAGGCGCTCGGCTGCACGCTGATCGGCGCTTGACGACGCCTCATCAACGGCAACCTCAGCCAGGGTCGCCTCATCTCCCTGCATCTGACGCAGCACGGCCAGCGCCTTGCCCTCCTGTCCTCGACGGACGAGGTAGGCCGGAGTGTCCGGCAGAACCAGCATGCCGATGAGCAGCACGATGCCGGGGACAGCGCCGAGTCCAAGCATGAGTCGCCAGTTACCGGAGGAGGCTAGGGCGGAGTTGGTGAGGAACGCCACCAGCTGACCAATCACGATCATCAGCGAGTTCAGGCTGACCAGGCGTCCACGCACATGCGGTGGTGCCATTTCGGAGATGTACATCGGTACGACGATGGAAACACCACCGATACAGACGCCGAGCAAAGTACGCGCAGCACCCAGCGAAAACGCACTAGTAGCGAAAGCACACCAGATACTGCCGATGATGAAGCCGACCGCTCCGAGCAGGATGGTGCCACGGCGCCCCAGGGAGTCCGCTACGCGACCGCCCAGGAACGCACCGATAGCCGCACCGACCAAGAGCATGGCGGTGACAGTGGACTCCTGTCCTGGAGTCAGCTCAAAAGAGCGCTGGATATACAGCAGCGCGCCCGAGATGACACCGGTGTCGTAACCAAAGAGGAGGCCGCCCAGAGCGGCGATGATAGCCACGGCTATCGACCGAGTTGTGGTGGTTTCCCGGTTCGGTCCAGTCTTATTCTGTTCGGTTGTACTCACGCTGGAAATCTTGCCACCGTCCGGCCAAAGACCCCCTATCCGAACAGCACTTACTCGATAAAGATGAGAGTTTTGGCACTCTTCTGGCAGGAAAATCATCCCTTTTCCCGTCCTGAACTAGCGGTAGAGTGAGGCTCATGACACCAGTAGGCACACAGGATTTCCCACACCCCCTCCAGTCGGAGATTATTAACGACCTCCACGTCCAGCCCACCATCAATGCCGCCGAGGAAATCAGCCGCCGAGTCGATTTTCTCTGCGATTATTTCCGCGCCGCGCACGCCAAGGGATTCGTGCTCGGAATTTCCGGCGGTCAAGATTCCACGCTGGCCGGGCGTCTAGCGCAGTTGGCCGTCGAAAAGCTTCGCGACGGCGGTGAGGATGCCACTTTCATTGCCATTCGCCTCCCCCACGGCGTCCAGGCCGATGAGGACGACGCACAGGTGGCACTGCAATTCATTCAGCCTGACCAAAGGCTAACTATCGATATCGCACCGGCCACCGCCGCGATAACCACCCAGGTCACCGATGCCCTGGCCGGCAGCGCTATCAGCGATTTCAACAAGGGAAATATTAAGGCCCGCATGCGAATGATTGCCCAGTACGCAGTGGCGGGTGTTGACGGCGCTTTGGTCATCGGCACAGATCACGCCGCGGAGGCGGTCACCGGCTTCTACACCAAGCACGGCGACGGCGCCTGCGACCTCGTCCCGCTGCAGGGGCTGAGCAAGCGCCAGGGCGCGGCCTTACTCCGTCACCTCGGCGCACCAGCCAGTACGTGGGAGAAGGTGCCGACGGCCGACCTGGAAGAAGACCGCCCTGCGCTTCCCGACGAAGTTGCGCTCGGGGTGACCTATACCGCCATCGACGACTACCTCGAAGGCAAGGCTGTCTCAGATGAGGATGCCGCGCGAATCGAGCACCTCTACTCCATTTCCCGGCACAAGCGAGCCGTCCCGCCCGGACCGGCCGATTCCTGGTGGCGCTAGGCTACTGCCCCGGGCCACCGATCTAGCGTCCCGGACAGAGCAGCAAACCCCTTAAGAGAAGGCCTCCGCGCCAGCGTCCCAAATAGCCCCAACTGCGGCCAAGCTGTCTGCCGCACCGGCTTCGGCGCTGGGTTCCAGCGCAGGTGAACCATCCTGGACGAGCTCGGCGGTCACCAAACCGTGGGCGAACGCCCACATGGCCAATCCCTTAGGCTCATCGCCGGCAACCTTAATGAATGCATCGCGAATCCAGGCATCCAACGACGAAGGCGAGACGACATTCACGAAATTAGTGCGACTCATCAGCCGGTAACCATGCGGATCGTCGAGAACTGCCTGGCGGTACGCCTGCAGCAGAGACGCCGAAGTGCATTCCTCATCAATGGCAGCATGAATACGCTTGCCCAGATTCTCGAGGCTCTCGGTCAGCAACAGCTGAAGGAGCTCTTCTTTACCGCTGATGTGCTTGTACAGCGATGGCGCCTTCACATCGAGCCGCGCCGCTAGGCGGCGCATGCTGATAGCACTCCAGCCCGATTCGCGCAGCATCGCGCGCGCTTCATCTACGATCTTCTGCATACGTGGAGACTGCCTGCGCACATCGGGCTGCGCTGGCACCCCATCGGTCGATTCTATGGTGCACGTCACATTTGCGACTGTAACGGGTTGAATCTCACTTAGGGCGCTTTTGGGTAATTTAACCCAACAATTTTTAAAAAACAGCTAACGGCGGTGCTCAGTCACTAAAAGCTGCCTTTGCACGCTACAAGCTTTGCTTCACGACGGAGCCCCACCGTCGTAAAGCAAAAGTGCCGTATGCCACCGCTACACTTCGTAGCGATTCGGCTCCTCCCCGAGGTGGAAATGGCGACCCGAAACATCGTTCGGGGTAATGCGCACGTAGTTGTACTTTAACGTCGGCAGCCAGGGCTTCAGCGGCAGCTCATCTGCAGCGTTAATATCCGCGCGGGAGGTGAGAACCTCTGCGTCACCCTTTACGATGACCGACCAGGCCTTCTGAGCATCCTTGTCAACAAAGTCGGCCTCAAAAAGAACATCGTGGTTCAGAGAAACAGTAAAGAGCTTCGACCCCTCGGCAGTGCGGAAGTAAATGCTTCCCTCATGAACGACGTAGTTCAGCGGGAAAAGGTCCATATCGTCTTTACGACGAACAACCAGTCGCCCAAAAGTCTGCGTAGCCAGCAGCTCAAGGGATTCTTCGGTGGACAGTTTCTGAATAACGGAGTCGTTGTTTGCCATACCCCCAGTATTCCACCGTTCAGACAAAGTTGCTACAGCCATACGGATTACCAATCATTGAGGTAAACGGCGAGCACACTACCCAGGGGTAGATACAAGAAAACCCCCGGTCATTTCGACCGAGGGATTTCATACTGGTGGAGCTAACGGGACTCGAACCCGTGACCCCCACACTGCCAGTGTGGTGCGCTACCAGCTGCGCCATAGCCCCAGAATCAACATCGAAGTGGCTTTCCCCCTCCGCTGTGGACTCCTCATAGGCTACATGGCACTGTCATGTATCACCAAATCCGCATGTAGAACACTCTTTTACGAATTCGCCGAGTGCCCCAGAGTGGATCTGCCGAACATGAACCGAGGATGAATCGTGTGAGCGTGCACGGATCCTAGCGCAGGGCTACCTTGACCCACTGCCCCAGTCCGCCATCACCGGAAATGGTCTCCAGAATATCCTTGCCGTCGACAAAGACGTGCGGCGAGGAAACCTTGCCCAAGCGCTTCTCAAGGTCATCGAAGTTGGCATTTGCGCTTGCCTTAGCCTCGGTGGTGTCGATGCCGGAACGGACTTCGCTGACAATTTCGTCAGCAACACCGAGCTGCTCCAGACGGTCAGCCAACTCATCATCGCTCCACGTGACAGAGTTCTGCTGGTCAGCCATCATCATTGTGCGGAAGTTCCAATATGCGCGAGCATCACCGGTCTCAGCAATCTTGCGGGCAACCGCGAAGACGCGAGTGGAGTGACCGTCACGCTGCTCCTTCTCCTGACCATCCAGGAAGTTCAGCGTGCGGTATTCAGCGACAAGCTTGCCGTCGTTTAGCGCCTTGAGCTCATCATCGTGGCCCTCTTCGCTCATCTGAGCACAGTAGTGGCACGAGAAGTCCTCAAAAATCGTGGCTGTTTTAGCCCCTTCGGCGCCGTCCTTGCTCAGTCGGATGACATCGCCGTCGAGTGCGACGGAGAAGTCGACGTCCTCATCTGGCAGTCCCTCAATCGGCTGCGACCGGCCGATGTAGATAACGCCACCAATAACAACTGCAACGACAGCAAGAAGAGCAATCAGGCCGACGACGAAGCCACTGCCCTTTTCATTTGGATTCTTAATCTTCTGACTCACACCGCTTACGATAGCGGTGTTTTCTTGCCAATGACACAATTGCGCCTGAGAAAACGGAAATGGTTGTTAGGCCGCATCGCTAGGCCCCATCACCTTGCCCCATTCCCCTGGCCTATCCCCTAGGCTTCCCCTCTAGCCAGCGGGCTAGGCGTAAATGGCAAACTTCTTCCACGGCCACACGTACACAAATACAGCCAAGGCCAGAAAACCTATATCTCGGGCGATTTCCGTCAGATACGTAGCGGGGCCAGCGTTCTCGTCGTAGCCACCGCCACCAAAGCACCCGCAGTCAATCTGCAGGCCGCGCGCCCACGCCGAGATAATGCCGCCGATAAACACCAGCAAGAGCGCGCCAGACAACACCGCTACCGGGCGCAGGAAAAGCCCCAATACCAGCAGGAGTCCGAGGATAACTTCGAAAGCGGGCAGCGCAACCGCTACCATCGGCACCAAATCACTCGGCAGCAGCTCATAAGCTTGCACTGCCTGACGCGATTCCAGCGGGTTCAGCAGTTTGATTAGACCCGAGTACAACCAAACTGCAGCCAGGCCGAATCGTGCCACCACGCCTACGAAATTCTTCATGCATAGAAATATTAGTACAGGCTAACTGTTTACAGCTAGCCCAACGGATACCGTTTACCCGTTCAGAACCGCCGAGACCACGTCCTGTGCCTCAGCCTGAACCTGTGCCAGGTGATCCGCGCCCTTGAAAGACTCCGCGTAGATCTTGTACTTATCTTCAGTGCCCGACGGACGCGCCGCGAACCATGCGTTTTCCGTAACCACCTTGAGGCCACCAATCGCAGCGCCGTTGCCCGGCGCTTCGGTCAGTTTGGCTGTGATGGTCTCCCCTGCCAGGGTGTCGGCCTTGACCTGCTCTGGCGAGAGCTTCTTCAGGATTGCCTTCTGCTCACGGGTTGCGTCCGCATCGGTGCGAGCGTAAGCCGGGGCACCGTACTTATCGGCGAGTTCTGCGTAGAGCTGCGATGGAGTCTTCTCGGTCACAGCCCTAATCTCGCTGGCCAGGAGGTCCAGGATGATGCCGTCCTTATCGGTAGACCACACAGTGCCGTCGTGACGCAGGAACGATGCACCAGCGGATTCTTCACCACCGAAACCGATGGTGCCGCCGAGCAGACCCGGGACGAACCACTTGAAGCCGACTGGAACTTCCACGAGCTTGCGACCCAAATTGGCAACGACGCGGTCGATCATCGACGAAGACACCAACGTCTTACCGACCGCGGTCTCCTGCGACCAGCCCGGACGGTGTGCGAAGAGGTAGTCAATGGCAACGGCCAGGTAGTGGTTCGGGTTCATCAGACCCGCGTCCGGTGTCACAATTCCGTGGCGGTCCGAGTCCGCGTCATTGCCGGTGGAGATGTCGAACTTATCGCGGTTACCAATCAGGGACGCCATCGCATTCGGCGAGGAACAGTCCATACGAATCTTGCCGTCTGTATCCAGCGTCATAAAACGCCAGGTCGCATCAACCAGCGGATTGACCACAGTCAGGTTTAGGTTATGCGCATCGCCAATTGCGCCCCAGTAATCCACCGACGCACCACCCATTGGGTCGGCGCCGATACGCACGCCGGCATCACGGATGGCGTCAAGGTTGACAACATTTGGCAGGTCCGACACGTACGCATTGAGGTAGTCGTGCTTTACGACGAGGTCTCCTGCCTTATCCACCAGCTGGCGCTTAACCCCATCCAGGCCCTTAGCCAGGTATTCATTGGCACGAGCTGCAATCCAGTCCGTCGCATCTGCATCCGCCGGACCACCGGTCGGCGGGTTGTACTTAAAACCACCATCCCGTGGCGGATTGTGGGAAGGGGTAATCACGATGCCGTCGGCACGCGCGGAGCTACTACCCGACGGACCGCCCTCCACGTCGCGGTTATACGTCAGAATCGCGTGGCTGACAGCCGGGGTCGGCGTGTAGCGATCCTGAGCGTCAACCATCACGGTAATGCCGTTGGCCGTGAGCACCTCGAGAGCGGAAATCATTGCCGGCTCGGACAGGCCGTGGGTATCGCGGCCAACGTACAGTGGGCCTTCAATGCCCTGGCCCTTGCGGTAATCCACGATGGCCTGAGTAGTGGCGTGAATGTGGTCTTCGTTGAAAGCGCCGTCGAGGGAGGAACCGCGGTGACCGGAAGTACCGAAGACAACCTTCTGGTCGGGGTTATTCGGGTCCGGGTGCTTTGTGTAGTAAGCAGTGACCAGTTCCGCGACATCGATAAGGTCGGATGGCTGGGCCAATTGCCCGGCGCGCTCATGAGCCATTGTGGGTATCCTCCTGCTGAATCGGCGAACTGCGCAACCACCGATTTCACCGCCGACCAGCCGGCCGGAATGGGGAAACCGAACTTAGATGCGCTTCCTCCTCTCCAGTGTCCCCGTTTTAGGGACAGCGCGCATGGCAAGAACCACTCGGTAAGGCAAACTCGCCCCTGCAATAGGGTGCAGTAGGTAGATTGTCGCGTGCCGACGGCAACACCTTTTCGTGAAAGATTCCGAATTGTCGGCGCCTACCTCCCCTTTTAACCACTGTGCTAGCATTTTCACCGTGAATGAGGAATCTGTCGCTGCGAAACTGCCATCAGCAGGACGAGCGCAGGTTCTCATGGCTCTGGCCGTGGCCGGCGGTGCCGCTGTTGGCGCAGTATGTCGCTTTCTGCTCGGAGCGGCGATCGATGCAATCGTTGGCTCGGGAATTAGCGCAATCTCGACGACTGTCATCAACTTACTGGGCTGCCTTCTCTTCGGTCTGGTCAGCAGTATCGCGTTTGATAATCCCCGGCTCGCCGCTTTCTGCGGTACTGGCTTTTGTGGCGGCTTCACCACTTTCTCCGCCTTTGTCATTCTCCTATTGGCACAGGCGGACACGTCAGTCGTGCTGATTGTGAGCGTTGGGCTTATTCACCTACTGTGCTGTCCCCTCGCCTACTGGCTGGGGACCAAGTGCGCACGGGAGGTCGCGGAATGACCGGCGATCTCCTCAGTTCTTTTTCCTCCGAGCTCTCTGCCATCCTCGCTATCGCAGTTGGCGCGGCAGTAGGTGGTGCGCTGCGCTATGCGCTGGCCGAGCTTGCGGTGAAGTGGGCTGATTCCAAACTGCCCGGAACGTGGACCGCGAATATGATTGCCTGCTTCGTCGCCGGTGTCGCTGCTGTGGTGTGGTCGCGGGGAACGTCGATAAGCAATGGCATGACACCTGCCCTGGCCTATGCGACGGTAATGATTGGCTTCGCCGGCGGCCTGTCGACGTGGTCCACACTCGCCGGAGAGATCACACGCCTTAAAAACCAACACTTTTGGAGGGCATGTGGGTACGTTGCTCTCACACTGATTGGCGGAATGATTTTTGCTTTCGCCGGAATACGTTTACCCCCACTTGTGGCGAATTAGTAGCACAATAATCATTTTCTGAGAATCTAATAATCGGGTTTAGGCTTTCTACCAGTAAAGTTCCACAGCATGGAAAGCTTCAGCGATTTTGCCTCAGCGGCGGATAGTTTTATTTGGAGTCCATACCTCCTCATCCCCGCGCTGATCGGCACCGGAATCATCTTGACCATTCGCCTGGGCGCAATTCACCTGGTCAAACTCGGCCCGGCACTGCGCCTCGGACTCATCGACCGTAACGACGACGACGCCGAGGGAGATATCACCAACTACCAGGCGCTGGCGACGGCTCTCGCGGCAACTGTCGGTGTCGGCAACATTGTCGGTGTCGCTACCGCAATTGGTTTAGGTGGACCCGGTGCGCTGTTCTGGATGTGGGTAACCGGCCTGCTAGGTATGGCATCGAAGTACTCCGAGGCATTCCTGGGCGTGAAGTACCGCCAGACCGATGCAGCTGGCGAACAGTCCGGTGGTCCGCAGTACTACCTGCGCAAGGCCATCCCGAATGGTTTTGGTAAGACGCTCGGTATTCTCTTCGCCGTCTTTGCTGCGCTGGCAGCGTTTGGTATCGGCAACCTGACCCAGGGCAATGCCGTGGCCTCGAACCTGGAAAACAGCTTCGACATCGATCCGACGCTCTCCGGCATGATCATGTTCATCCTGGTAGGTGCGGCGCTGATGGGTGGCATTAAGTCGATTGGCCGCATCACCGCCGGCTTTGTGCCGATGATGATTGTGCTCTACATCGGTGCGGCCGTGTGGGTGCTCGTCGCCAATGTCTCGGCGCTGCCCGAGACCTTCAAGCTCATCTTCACCGATGCTTTCACCGGCACCGCGGCCGTTGGTGGGTTCGCAGGCTCCACGCTCATTCTCGCCCTGCAGATGGGTGTTGCCCGCGGCCTGTTCTCCAACGAGTCGGGCCTGGGTTCCGGTGCTATCGCCGCTGCCGCCGCATCGACCACTCACCCGGTTCGTCAGGGTCTGGTCTCCATGACTCAGACCTTCATTGACACCATCATCGTCGTGTCCTTCACCGGCCTGGTTATCATCAGCACCGGTGTTTGGCAGGATGGCAACGTCGACACTGGCGCTCTGACTGCTGAGGCATTCTCCCGCGGTCTGCCGGGCCACTGGGGTGGCACCATCGTCACGCTGTCGGTTGTCTTCTTCGCATTCTCCACCATGCTGGGCTGGTCCTACTACGGTGAGCGCGCCTTCGAGTCCCTGGTCGGTCGCCGCGGCACCGGCCTCTACCGTGCAGTCTTCACCTGCGTGGTCTTCGTCGGCGCGGTAACTCAGCTGGAAACCGTCTGGTCCGTCGCCTCGGCCCTCAACGGCCTGATGGCGCTGCCGAACCTCATCGGTCTGATTGTCCTGTCCGGGCTCATCGCGCGTGAGACAAAGGCATACCTCGAATTTGACCCTCAACTTCGCGCAACGGCTGCGGAAATCGACAAGTGGCAGTCTCAGCAAGACTTCGAGGCTTTCAGCAAGAACTAACTGAAACTACCTGCTGCCCGTAAGGGCTACGGCAAAACTACGAGCAGGTCTGCGCGGTCTCCGGCTTTTCGATTGCCGCAAGCGCGTCGTCAAGCACAGAGACCTTTACCAACTTCATATCGCCTCGGTCGGCAGTCACAGCTTCTGCGCAATTGCCTTCCGGCACGAAGAACATCTCGGCGCCCTCATCTCGGGCAGCCGAGATTTTGTGTGTAATGCCACCGATTTCGCCCACGTTGCCGGCAGCGTCAATAGTGCCAGTGCCAGCGAGGTGCTGCCCCTCGGTCAGATCGCCTGGACTCAGCTTGTCAATCACTCCGAGCGTCATCATGAGACCCGCAGACGGACCTCCAATGCCGCTGAGCTGGTACTCAACCTTGGTGTCGTCCGCGGATTGCGCCCCCATCCCAACGCCGAGCAGCGCGGCATTCTTCTGATGCGGATTTTCCGCCAGTGTCACAGAAATATCGACGGCTTTCTCGGGGTCAGAGTCCTCGCCCTTAGCAGTCTTCTGCTTGTCGACGGTCGCAGACTTGACCCTCAACGTGACAGTATCGCCCGGGTTGCGTCCGGCAATAATCGCCTTGACTTGCTCAGGCTTGCTTACGGCCACCCCATCCACGGCGAGAATCACATCGTCTTCATGCAGTCGCCCATCGACGGGACTATCCGGCACTGTGTAGGCGACGGTGACTTCCATCGGCAACCCGAGATGTGCCAGCGCAGCGGAGGTGGCGTTGGCCTCTGACTCGGTGAATGCAGCCTTGTTCTCCTCTTCCACCTCGTCCTGACTCTGGCCCGGAGGGAAGACCGCCTCAATGGGGACGATATCGTTGTCACGATCGAACCACAGGCCAATGACCTGCGGCAATGTCAGGTTATGTCTGACTGCGACGGTTGTCATATCCAGCGTGCCCTTAGAGAGTTCGGAGTCCGCAGCACTGCCACTGACCGAGATAATGCTCTTGCCCTCGACATCGCTGAGGACATCGAAGACCGGGCCAGGCCCCTGCGCGGCATAGGGCACTGTCAGCGTTGGCAGCGAGAGCACAGTTGCCAACGCGGCGATGGGCACAGCGCCCGCAACAAGAGTTTGGGTACGACGATTCACAAATAACACCCTACATTCTCGCTATCTGCCTACTGGACACCTGATGAATCTTGTCCGTGTCTGTTCGCTGGGCGCGAAGTTGCCAATAAAGTGGTGCTTTTAAGTACTCACGCGGGTCATTGCCCGGTACGGTGGGAGCATGAGTTCTAACGGATTTGGCTTTGGTCCGAACGACAATGATGACGATCGCGACGACGCTGGCAACAATGACTCCGGTCAGGGCGGTCAGGGCGGCCAGGGCGGTCCTTTCGGTTTCTTCGGGTTTCCCTTCGGTGGCATGGGCGGCGCCGGTGGCTTCGGTTTCGGCGGCCCCGGGCAGCCCGGCAGCGGCGCCTCCGGCAAGGGGGACCAGCCGAACTTGGGCGATATTCTCAACCAGTTCGGCGAGATGTTCTCCGGCATGGGGCAGCGATTCCAGGAGTCTAACTCTGGCCCTGTCAACTACGACGCGGCCGAGCGCGTTGCGCGGACCCGTCTTGGTAACCCGGCTCCGGTGAAGGACTCGGCCCGCGAGGCGCTGGCTGATTCCTTGCGCCTGGCCGAACTGTGGCTAGATGACGTCACCTCCCTGCCGGCTGGTGTCAACCGCGTAGAAGCGTGGAATAGCCTGCAGTGGTTGGAGAACACCAAGTCGACATGGACTCGCCTTGTCGATCCCGTCGCCAGCCGCATGAGTGATGCCTCCCTCGAGGGTGTTCCAGAGGAAGCTCGCGAGATGATGGGGCCGATGCTGGGCATCATGCGCCAGATGAACTCGATGAGTTTCGGTACTCAGCTAGGAAATGCGCTGGCGGAGTTGGCACAGACGAGCCTGACTGGTTCTGACCTCGGGCTGCCGCTACACACCACTGGTGCGGCGGTGCTGCTGCCAACGCATCTCGTCGCTCTCGCGGAGGAACTCGAGGTTCCAGCGCGCGATCTGTTTATCTACGCCACTGCCCGCGAAGCTGCCCACCAACGTCTCTTCGACCGCGTGCCATGGCTGGCTGAACGCATGATTTCCTCTGTCGAGGAATACGCTGCCGGCATCGTCATCGATTACTCGGCGATTGAAGAGGCCGCCCGCGGTCTGGATATTGAGAACATGCAGGATCCGCAGCGTATGCAGGAGGCTATGAGCGAGCTGCAGAATATGGATCTGAGCCCGAAGATTCGTTCTCGTAACGAGAATGCTCGTACTCGTTTCCAGACGCTGCTAGCACTGGTCGAAGGATGGGTGGACATGGTTGTCACCGATGCCCTCGGTGAGCGTCTATCGGGTGCCGCACAGCTGGATGAAGCCTGGCGTCGTCGCCGCGCCACCGAAGGTGCTGAACAGGCACTGGAGAAAGCCACCGGCATTGACCTCGGATCCCCCAAGGTGCGTGAGGCAACCAACTTGTGGCACCGTCTGACCACCGCTGTGGGCATCGAGCGACGCGACAAGGTCTGGGATCACCCGGACTTCCTGCCCGTGGCAGAGGATTTGGATGAACCCGCGGCCTTTATTGACTCGGTTCTTGGCGGCTCGGAAAACGATGACTTCGACCCGATCGCAGAGCTTGAAGAGCAGCTGCGCAAAGAAGCCGAAAAGCGCGCGGCTGACGGCAACGACAGTGACGCCGACGAGGACAATTCTGGCGACGCCGACGACGATAAGTAGCGAGTTAGCTCTGGGTTCCCCAGCGCTGATACGCCTCTAAATAGCCCCGTGCCCGTTCGTGGTACGGGGCTTTTGCCGCCCAATACCAAAACTCTTCGGTATGACCACCGTCGACGAAAGTGTGCACCAGTTCGTGCACAATGACGTCGTCGAGGACGTACCCCGGGACGTCGGCAAGCCTGTGCGAAATGCGAATGCGCCCAGGACTATCGACACCGCCGGTGACGGATGCCCACCTGCGCGACATGTTCTTGACCCATTTGATTGACTCGAACCGCGGGCGATCTTCCAGCACCGTACGAGAGAGCAGCCGTGCGCGGCGCTCCAGCTCGGAATTATCCAGGTTGCTGCCAACTTTCTTTCGCACTCGCGCAACAATTTCATTGACCTGCTGTTTTTCCGCAGCGGCGCTGAGATCGTCCGGAACCATGACAATGATCCGGTTTCCCTCCGCGCGGGCGGACACAGTACGGCGGCGGCGCTTCGAGCGCCGAACCTCAACATCCGGGCCGTACTCAGGTCGCTTGGTGCTCATGCTTTTTAAGCGTATATGCTCTGCGCTGCGATTGCGTAAAAGCTGGCCCCGGGGTAAAAGATATTTTTATGGGGGAATACAGGGATACGTCTCGGGGGCGGGATGGTACGGCTGGCGTAATAGGTTCGCACACACCCGCGGCACAAACACTTGCCGCGCCTGCCACGGACTACGCGCTGCGGCCGGAGGTACCGATTGTCATGCGCCCAGGCGCGCGGATTCAGTTCGGCGTGGAACCGGAGCGCAGCATGATTCTGCCGCTTTCCGACGGCACCCCGCCGGGGCCTGTCTTCTCGGCGCTTCTTGCAGCTCATAGAGGTAGCACCTTAAGCGAGGCCTTTACTGACAGTCACGACAAACTGTCACCGCAGTTCATTACCGCACTTATCTCCGACCTTCACCGAGCCGCACTGGTCCAAAAACCACCGACACGGCGGAGGATTACGCTGATTGGTCGGGACAGCTTGCGCACCGGACTTTTAAAGGAGCTTCGTCGCACGGGTTGTGGTAGTTGGACGACGGCAATGTCGCCCACCCGCAATGCGACGCTGAAAATATCTCAATCCACACCGGAAGAGATCGGGCTCGCGGTGGTCACGGGCATGGAAGTACCGAGCATGCCCTTGGTTCGCGCTCTGTTTCATCGTGGAATTGAGCATCTGCACACGCATTTCCGCGATGGGGCACTGATTCTTGGGCCACTTGTTCAACCAGGTCAAGGACCCTGCTCGATGTGTTTCGAAGCTTATCGACGAGACCGCGACCCCGTCCGGGCACTGATTGCGCTACAGCTTCGCACTTTTACGCCCGTGGCCGCACCGGAATGGCTGAACACAGCGGTGCCACTGTTGGTTGGGCAGCTGCGGCGGCCGGATCTCTCAGATCTATGTGCAACGGAGGTGCGCATAGATCTGGAAAGCCTCGATATCACTCGCACTACTGTTGCTCCCCACCCGCAGTGCCCAGTGTGTGGTCATGGAAACTCGCAGATGCAGTTCATGTAATTCGAAGTGCCTTGAGCAGAATCTGACTAGGAATTCACGAAAGAATTGACGATTCCCAAGATGCCTTCGCCGAAATGATTGAGCTTCGCTTCTCCAATTCCGGGAATCTGCAGAAGTTCCTCCGGCGTAGTCGGCTGCTGCTCACCGATGGCCAGAAGGGTCGCATCGGAGAAGATTACGAATGCGGGGACCGTCATTTCCCTCGACATTTCCAAGCGCCATGCACGCAATGCTTCCAGTAGTGCAGGATCCGCACTGACTGGGCACTCTTCACAACGCCCTGAAATCCGCTCGGCATCGGTGTGCAATGGCTTAGTACAGCCCTTGCACTGTTTGGACTGCTGACGCTTACTGCGGGAACTAGAGCTCCTTGAGCTTCGCTGTGCCTCAGCCGAGTAGTCAGAGACATCAATGTCGAGTTCATCGAGGAATCGTGTGCGGCGACGTGACCTGCGGCCGCCTTCTGTCCGCGACAATGACCAAGATAGCTCCAGATGTTCGCGGGCTCGAGTAATGCCGACATAGAACAGACGGCGCTCTTCTTCGATGGCTTCCGCCCCCTGCGCAGGAGAACGGTCGAATTTATTCAGCGCATGTTGGATAGGCAGCGAACCGTCGGTAAGCCCAACGAGGAACACCGCATCCCACTCCAGCCCCTTGGCTGCATGCAGGCTAGCCAGCGTCACGCCATCCAGCGTCGGTGGATGTTTGGCCTGCTGCCGGGTGTGCAATTGGCCGAGGAGCGCCTGGATATTGACCTCGGTGTTGGCATGAACGATGTCTTTACACAGGTCAAATAGGGCGCGTAGTGACTGCCAACGTTCCCTGGCACCAGCGCCTTCCGGCTCTTGGTCAGTCATGCCAAGACCCGCGAAAACCTGCTTGACCAAATCCAACAGATTCGTGCCCTGCAATGTCGGAACAGTCCGTGAGGAACGGGAAACTCGCACAAGTGCAGCGATGGCATCGCGGATCTCGGGACGCTGGTAGAAACCGTCCCCGCCACGAACCTGGTAGGCGACTCCTACCTCGGACAAAGCCTGCTCAAAAACTGCGGACTGTGCGTTGATGCGGTACAAAACGGCAATCTCCGATGCCGGCGTTCCTGCGTCGATAAGCCGCTTGATGCTGCGCGCGGTCGCGCGAGCTTCCATCGGCTCATCGTCGTACTGGTTAAAAGTCGGCTCCGGGCCGTCTTCACGCTGCCCAATCAGCTTCAGCCGCGAGCCGGCGATACGCCCCTGCGCACGGCCGATGACATTGTTGGCCAGCTCGACGACCTGTGGGGTCGATCGGTAGTCCCGCTGCAGGCGGACAACTGTGGCTTCCGGGTAGTCCCGAGAGAAGTTCATTAGGTACTGCGGAGTCGCCCCTGTGAAGGAGTAGATCGTCTGGTTGGCGTCCCCGACAACTGTGAGGTTGTCACGGTCTCCCAGCCAGGCGTTGAGAACTCGCTGCTGTAACGGGGTGACATCCTGGTACTCATCGACGACGAAGCACCGATACTGGTTGCGGAATTCCTCCGCCACTGCACGGGAATTCTCCATCGCACCGGCGGTGTGGATGAGCAGGTCGTCGAAGTCAAGCAATAGCCCGTCAGGAGTGGTTTTTATGTCCTCGTAAGCGTGATAGCAATCGACAATTTTTTCCGCAGACAGAGGTGCCGTGCGCCCATGCTCCCGCAGCGCGGCCTGGTACTGATCCGCACCGGCCAGAGTGGCCTTCGCCCACTCAATCTCGCCCATGACATCGCGGATCGTTTCCTTGGAGGTGTCCAGGCCCACCCGGCGTACTGCTTGGGCGACGACACGGAATTTCTTGTCATCCAACAGCTGCCAGGGCATATCACCGGCGACTTGGGGCCAGAAGTAGCGCAGCTGGCGAAGAGCTGCCGAGTGGAAAGTACGCGCCTGGACTCCAGGCGTTCCCATCTTTGCCAGGCGGTCGCGCATCTCCCCTGCTGCACGCGAGGTAAATGTCACCGCTAATACCTTCTGCGGCTGCACAAACCCCTGGTCAATGAGGTACTTGATGCGATGAGTAATTGTTCGGGTCTTACCTGTACCGGCTCCAGCAAGAATGCACACCGGCCCCATCGGAGCCGTTGCTGCCTCGCGCTGGTCTGGATCCAGCCCAGCTAGATAATCCGGCTTGTTCACATCCGCCTCTGAGTAAGTCAAAAGTTGTTAGACCCCATTTTTAAACTGGTCGAGTGCTATTCGTCATTGCTGTAGACACGGCGGACGTACAGCAGCCGGTCGCCTGGCTCCACCGACTCACACTCCGGTGAATCAATTCGGTACAGCTCACCCGAGCGCACCACGCCGAGTGCAATATCCGCGAGGTGCCGTGGGCTGGCACCGATTTCCTCTTCGGTGACCAGCCTCTCTGCAACAGAGAATCCTTCATCCGGGCTCAGGAGGTCTTCCATCATCTCAACCACCGAAGGAGTCACCGTGGCCAGCCCCAGCATTCGGCCGGCGGTTTCAGAAGAAATAACCACTTGGTCTGCACCTGACTGCGTCAACAAGTGGCGGTTTTCTGATTCACGCACCGAGGCCACAATTGAGGCACCCGGCGCCAACTCACGGACCGACAACGTGACCAGCACCGCTGTGTCATCTTTGTTCGGTGCAACGACTATAGAGCGGGCACGCTGAATACCAGCTAACTTCAGCACATCGGATTTGGTAGCCGACCCATGCACCGTCGCCAAGCCTTGATTCGAAGCGTGATCGAGTGCTTCCTTGTCCGTATCAATAACAACGATTTCTGCCGGATCTACGCCGTCCGCGAGAAGAGCTGCAATGGCAGAACGACCCTTGGTGCCGTATCCGATAACGACGGTGTGGTTGCGCAACTGTCTCCTCCAGCGCTGAATTTGCAGGGTTTTCCGAGATTCTTGGGTCAAAACGGTCAGAGTAGTACCGACCAAGAGAGCAAGGAAGGCCACGCGCAGTGGCGTAATGATCAAAATATTGAGTAATCGAGCCCTCTGTGTCACCGGCGTGATGTCACCGTAACCCGTCGTCGACAGGCTGACAGCCGAGTAATACACCGCATCGATGAAGGTGAGAGGCTCCGTATATCCGTTGCGGTCGTAGTAGACCACGACGGATGCAATCAGCAGCAAAAATACGGCGTAGTTCAAACGACGTATGATTAGCCGCCAAGGATTCTTCGGCGCGGACTCAGGCAGGCCAATGACTCCCAGCAGTGCATGCCCGGGAAGATCATTGAGCCCGGTTTCGTATCCCGAAGATTTCCGAATTGGATTACGCAACCGCTCCTCGCCTGCCTTTCATGAAAACTCCTCCCGGTGAAAAATAGCGCATACAAACTGCTGCTTTCACCTGGATAACTGGCCACGGCCACGCGGCAGTTACATACGTAGATGATTATCCAATCAGCTCGCGCATTTTCCTGTCTAACTCTATCCTGCTTGGCAGTAGCGCTTCATCTGGTATTAGCGTCCGTCCTGCCGAAACGTAGAAGAACCCGGCTTCAATGTCTTCGGGGGCAGTTTCCATTCCCATCTCGCGCAGCCTATCCGACCACGCCAGGCGGTAAATCGCCAGCTGTAGCGCCGCTACTTCCCTTTCCTTTCCGCGCGGCATCTGGCCTGTCTTCCAGTCAATGACGCTCCACTTCCCGTTGTCGTTAAACACCGCGTCGATTCGGCCGACGACCCGCCTCTGCCCGATGGCAATTTCAAACGGCACCTCTACATGCGTTGGCGTGCGGTCAGCCCACACAGATGCCTCGAAGTTCGCCTTCAATTTCTCCAGTTCGCGTTCGGACGCGACTTGTTCTGTGCCGAGGAAGTCATCCAGTTGATCCCCGAAGAGATCCTCATCGTCCAGCAGACTGTGTGCACCGAAGCGATTCTCCAACCAAGCGTGGAATGCCGTACCTCGGCGCGCGAATCGGTTTGGCTTAAACGGCACCGGGCGTGCTTTCCGACGAGCAAACGCGACCGGATCCGCAATCATGGCTTGGTATTCGCTAGTGGACATGCTTGTCGGCATTGGTAGATGAATCTCCGCGGCCTTAGCTCGAAGGATTTCATCCACAAGAATGGTCGTTTCCGTTTCCCATACCTCAGACAGGTCACCTGCAATGGGGCGCTCATCCTGGTCTTCTCTCATGTAGCGCATGACGCTTTTGGCTGCTCGCTGCGTACTATCTCGGCGGTTGCCCAGGGTATCGACGGGCCAGACCACCCCATCAACCGCAGTGTCGCAGTCCAAATCGACTTCAGTGTCCTCTACCTCAGGGTCCTCCCCATCTGTCCACGACACCACATAGTCACTGAATTGAGTGGCGATGGCTGCGAAGTCCGCCGACACGTCGGTGGGGTTCTTCAAGCTCGGATTAGGCCGCCTGCTTGCAGTGACAATGAGCTTTTTCGCGGAGCGAGTCATGGCAACGTAGAAGAGGCGCTGTTTTTCTTCCCTCTCCACTTCTCGCAGCTCTTCCTTGTAGGATTTGATCACCTTGTTGAGGTCGGTCTGGTTATCGGTGCCTGATATGTCCAGTTCGGGGGCGTTGCTATCGACAGAATCAGCGACAGGAGCCCAATCGCCTGCTGCAAGCCGTGTTGCATCCTCTGTTGGTTCTGCACTAGCCGTTAGCGGATCCACCTGGGTAATTGCCCCAGGAGGAAGCTGAACTGAATTGGTGAGCCACGATGACAAATCAACTTTGTCGAACTTGCTGGTGGTGATGCCCGGAACAGCAACGGTTTCCCACTCCAAGCCCTTTGACTTGTGCATAGTCATGATTTGGACACAGTTTTCCGGCATGTTCATAGGTGCCCGTTCCAAGCCATCATCGTGTTCGACAGCGAATTCCAGATAGTTCAAAAACCCTGTCACATCGTCCGAGATATTTTGAGAATACGTCGCAGCGATATCGACAAACCTATCCAGATGTGCGGTTGTCGGCCTGGTTATCGCGGTAGCGGAACCGTACTGTCCAGCCGCTGCTTCTACGCGAATTCCAAACTCAGTAGCGATGTCCTCGACCAGTTCCGGCAGAGGCTTATTCAGCGAGAACCGGCGTAGTTTTCGTAGGCTTGCACCCAACTGTGCGATGCGCACCATTGCTTCATCTGTGTAGTTCAGTGACTCGCTGCAGACCAACCGCCCATTTTTTTCCACACTGCCGCGCGCCAGCGGGGTGCCGTCGTAAAAACGAATATCCGGGTCGGCGATGGCGTGCCCCAGCCCCACCGCGGACGATGCTGCTTCGGCATCTTCCACGAGCTTGTCATACTGGCGAGCGAGCTGGGAAAGCGGTGAGGAGTCTGAAGTCTCTTCGACGTTGCCCTTCTTGCGGGCCAACTCGTCCTTTCCTGCGATTGCCAGCTGATCTACACGAGTGCGAAGTGCCTCCACGTCTGCGGCACCCAAATTGAACTGTGGGCTGAGTAGCAGACGCAGAGCATCCTGGTCTGAACTGGGGTCGACCAATATCTTCATCACCGAGGTGATATCCATGACCTCGGGCAAGTGCAGCAATCCAGCGAGTCCCACAATGATTGCAGGCACACCCCGCTCAGACAGTGCATCTAAATAGACAGCCGATTCAGCATTTGTCCGAACCAGGATGGCAGCATCGAGCTTGTTGCCAGCTGCTTCACATTCGCGTAATTGCGCCTCCATGCAATCTGCGATGTATGCAACTTCTTCCTCACCGGTTGCAGTGAAAGCAAGCTGCACCTCGCCCTGACCTGCTTTTGGCCCCGCATCCAGTGCCTCTACCGTACGAGCCTGCCCCGCAAAAGCACGGTCGGAGACTGCGTTAGCAAGCTGCAGCACTGACTGCGGGTTTCGCCAAGAAATGGTCAGTTGCTTTTTCTCCGCTGGCTGCCCATCCGACCGCGGAAAATCATTGACAAACTGCACAAGGTTTTCGGCCGTTGCTCCTCGCCAGCCATAAATTGCCTGCATCGGATCGCCGACAGCGGTGACACAACCACCGGAGAACAGCGCACGCAGGAACAGCCGCTGTGTGTGCGACGTGTCCTGGTACTCGTCGAGCATGATGATCTTAAAGCGACGCCGCTCCTCCTCCCCGACTTCCACGAAGTCGGTGGCTAGCCGGGCCGCCCGAGCCATCTGCATACCAAAGGTGGCGACATTTTCTTCATTGCACCGAGCTCGAACCTGCTCTACCAGCGGCAAAATCTCTAATCTCTCCCGCTGCTTATCGACGATGCCCTGTAGATCGCCAATTAGTCCCTCGCGTTTACCCTTCTGCGGGGTCTGCTCAATATTGCTGATGAACGCTTCGGTTTCCTCGCGAATCGCCTGCGGGGTAGATAAGTTTGAGTCGATGTTCGACCCCAGCTCAATAATGCGACTAGCCAGCGTTGATGGTGCAATATCGACATCAATTTCGGTCACATTGCGAGCTGTTTCCCAGGCCAACTGCCACTGCGTCGCGCCATCCATAATGGTGACCCCCGGCTCCGTCGGCAGCAAAAGACCATAATTGCTCACGACTTCAGAGGCATAAGCATCGTAAGTAAGCGTGGTTGGGGCAATGACCTCGAGGCTTGCTAATACCTCTGGTGAAGCTTGTGCACGAAATGCAGCGGAGGAAGCAAGCGCATTCAGCTGTTGGCGGATACGGACGCCGAGCTCGCGCGCTGCCTTCCTGGTGAAGGTCAAACCTAGAACTTCTTCTGGGCGGATAAAGCCGTTGGCGACCAACCACACGACACGGGCAGCCATTGTCGCTGTTTTACCAGCACCGGCACCGGCGACAACAAGCATTGGTTCCATCGGTGCACCGATTACCGCCGCTTGTTGCGGAGTGGGCGGAAAGTCCTGCCCCATCATCTCCGACAGGGTGACGGGATCAATGATGGTTCGTTCCTCCGACATGACTACCGATTCCCTTCTGCTGCCGGGCACGCCTTCGAAAGCGTGCAGAACTTGCAATGATCACCAGCGAGCGCCAAGGCACGCGGGCCAGACGTCGCACGTGCTACCTGCTCCACGCGACGCTCCCAGTCAGCCAACTTGTCTTCCGTGAGCTTTGACTGTTCTCGGCTAGTGATAATGGTCTTATTGTGTGACTTTCGCGGAAATACCAGGTATGCCCCAGATTGTTCAATGCCTTCGCCGTTGTCCACAGCGAGCCCATCTCCGCTTTCAACGAGCTTCCCCTTCGACAGCGCTAGTTGATATGTAGCTAGCTGTGCGTGTCCTTCTACTTCTTTACCGGAGGGCGCTGTCTTACCGGTTTTGATATCGACGATTTGAACTGCACCATCAGCGTCTTCAATCAACCGGTCGATTCGTCCGACAATCACGATGTCATCGTTGATGTTGACATTTACTGGGACCTCGGTTCCGATATCTTTCTTAGTCTCAATCCACCGCTGCCAATCCTCCAGCCCGGTCAACCAGGTCTCTTCCTCAGTACGCTTACGCCACTCCGGATCATCGGACAGGTCCCCAAAAACACGCCGGATCTCAGACTGAGCCTCAGGCACAGTCACTCCCTTCGCGACTGCTTCTACCGCCTGATGCAGTAGAGAGCCCAGATACATGGCCGATGTCGGTGCTGATTTATCCAACATGGCCTTCAACGGACAACTCAGGGTTGCTTCCACCTTGGAGGGATTGATCCTCATCGGCTTCTTGTCATTTACCGGCTTCGAAGTCGACGGTGCACGGAGCCCCCACCAGGTGTCTGGATGTGCGCCAGCAACCTCAACCTGCGCCAATCGCGCGAGTTGACGTGCAGCTTGTCGACGCCGCGTCTCAGTCTCCGCATCGTCCACAACGGCTGCACGCAGTTCTGCCAGCAGTGACTCCACAGAGAGCACCCGTGGCAGGCCTTCACCGGCCCATGCGACATCTTCTGCCTCTGCAACATCCGGATTGCCGGCGTTTACTTCATTAGCCGTAGCCCCGACTCCGTTCGCAGACGACGAGGCTTCCGATTGTTTCGCCAGCTCCGTCACCGAATTACCGAGCTTTTCAACGAGCTCGATAATAAACGGACTGGGAACTCCAACATCGTCAGGAGAATCGACTGCGGTCAGCAGTACCCTGTCGCTCGCCCGTGATACCGCGACGTGCAGCAAACGACGTTCCTCCGCCAGCGCATCCGCCATGGAATTGATGTACTCCCGCGGCTCAATTCCGTGATCGACGAGACCGATGAACTCGTTCTGCTTCATCACCGAGCCAGTCACACCGAGGCTGGGCCACTGGCCTTCCTGGACTCCGACAACCGCTACTGCTTTCCACTGCCTGCCCAGAGCCGCATGGGCTGAGAGAATGCGCACGGCATCGCGCTCTACCCCGCTACGGTCACGTGCGCCGATGGGCAGCTCCTGCTCTTCCACAGAAGCGATAAAACCGTCAACCGTCAGTTTTGGATTCAGCTCCACACGGTCACCAGCAAAGTCGAACAGTGCCATCACAGCATCCAAATCGCGGTCAGCCGATGCGCCAGCTGTACCGCCGCGCAACGATGCCGCCACCAGATGGTCTGCCAAACCAGTGGACTGCCAAATTGCCCACAAAGTTGCTTCCACACCATCGCGCAACGCTTCACGAGCTGCGCTCAACAGATCCAGCGGCACCTGCAGCGCCTGACGTTCACGCTGCGACAGAGACTCAATAAGCTCCAGATGTTCAGCTGTGAGTCCCTCTGCCTTCAAGATTCCGATGAGCTGAGTCATCGCGGCCCCGCCGAACAGGTCGGCCTTTCGGATTCCGCGCAGCAGACGCTCTTTGACAATCGGATCCATGTTGACCAATGGGCCGGAGAGGAACTCGTCCCACTCCACGTCATCGAGCTGGTTCATAGTTGCCCGCAACGCCACCATCAGCGCTCGCACCAATCGCTGATGACTTAGCACGATGTCCGTTGGGTCAATCTGCACAGGCACACCCGCACGCGACAACGCACGGAACAGAGAGGACTCCCCTGCACCGGACCGGACGATGACCGCCATATCCTTCCATGCCACTCCCTCGTCAATATGAAGGCGCCGGAAGTAGTCCGCGACTGTGGCTCGCTGTGCACGTTCAGAAGGATGAATAGCTATTTTTACTGCACTTTTAGCTGCGTACGAGTTTTCCGCTGCGACGGTATCGCTGTTGTTTCCAACTTCGGATTCACGAGCTTCCTGTGCTCCAACTGAACCGACAATGCCACGGTATGCAGGAGCCTTAGGCAAGCGCTGAGAAACTGCGTTGACTAAATCCGCGATATCAGCGTTACAGCGGTAAGACTGCTGCAAGTGGATTGCCTTGTACTCGACCTCACCAGTCCTCCGGAGATAGTCATTATTAGCACCGCGGAAGTGGAATACCGATTGATCTTCATCACCAGTAATGACGGCTACCGCCGCCTGCGACACAAACCGATCCACAAGACGCGCAGCTTCCGGGGATAGGTGTTCAGCATCATCGACCAGCACCACCGACTTTCCCCACCGAGCCAGTGCTTGCGCGTCTGCATCCAGCTCCATCAATGCCGCAGAGACAATCTCTGCAGCGTTCAGGCTGGGCTCCCACGCCAACCGCATAGTCTGCTGATACTCCGCCATAAACTTGCCAGCCGCACACCACGACTCAATGCCATAGTCCACGCCGAGCTGCTGAAGCCTCGGGGCATCAATCCCCCGCTCAGCTGCACGCAGCAGAAAGTCACGAACTGCACGGGAAAAACCGACTAATGGGAGAGCCGGGCGCAACCGCTCTGGCCAATACGCACCACCATCTTCCGCATGTCCGGCCAAAAGTTGCCGCACGACAGCATCTTGGCGTGCACCAGTGGTCAACGATGGTTCAGGCTCTCCCCGACTCACGGCGGCATCACGTACTACTGCATAGGCAAGTGAATGCACGGCACGCACCATGCCACCTTGGCCTGCCCCGACCGAACCGCCTTCCCCCAGTTCAGAGGAAAAACGCCTGTCAATATCCCGCCTCAATTCCGCAGCGGCCTCTTTTGACTGTGACACCACCAAAATACTGTCCGCCGGAATGCCCGCCTGCATGTAGTCCACCGCGAGATCTGCCAGCAGCGAACTCTTTCCAGTCCCTGGGCCGCCTAAAACGCGCACAACAGGCTGGTTTACAAGCTTGTTCTCTACCACGAGCGCCTGATTATGGGAAGGGAAAAGCGCCTCTACCGCAGTACCCAACCACTGCCGACGACGAGGAGGTTCCTCCTGGACGAACCGAACCTTCGGCATTCCATCTACGTTCATGTGCACCATTGTGGCACAACCTCCGGACCGATACTCGAACACCCATTCGAAATAAGGAGAAAAGTACCCCCGTCCCAAAAACTCCCGTAAATACTGCCCGGCGTTACTTAGACACAAACGCGCGAACTAGCGAAGCCGCGCGGAACAGACCGCGATACGCACTCGGCTGCGATTCTGGACTAACAGCGTGGACAAAAAGTCGATAACACATCGCACGAACGAGCAACTGACCGAAATCCGGCAGGTGATCGAAGCGCCGCAGTAGCTCCTCATCAGCCCCCATCATGGACAGACAATCCACTGCCGCCAAGGCAGCTGTCCAACCACGGACATGCCACGCTGGCACGATATCGGTGAGAACCGGGGCGGCCGTGCCGTCGTAAAGCAGCGTGCCGACGAGGTCTGCGTGACAGACCTGCAGAAGCTCCGTTGGCACAACCATCTCTGCCCGCAGCTGGAGAAGATCACCGGAGATCGTGAGAGCCTCGGCACAATCGGCGCGGGGGACGCTATCCGCGTCGAGAAGCTGCTCGAGGATGCCGATTGGGTCAGAGTCCCAAGCTGCGCGATTACACATGACGAAGTAATCGGGCTCTTTATCAAGGAGGAACTGTGGCCGTTCAATACTGGCAAGCGACTCTTCCACGCGACCAGCGGCCACAATGGTTTCATCGGCACGTGGCGCGAATCCCCCCGGGATGAAATGACGAGCCTGCCACCCAGCAATGACTAAGCGGCCGTCACTGGTACGCACGGATTTCGCCACTCGGACGCCATCGACATCTAGCGCACTGCGAACCTTTGCAGACCACAGCGCCTGCGCCGAATTATGTACCGGCGAAAGGACAATGGAATCGTCGTAGACCCAGCCATTGTCCCAAGCTCGCCCGGCACGATGCGGCTCGCCCTCGGCACCAAAGGCCTCTAAAACACGGTCGGGAGGAGTGGCGATCATAATCTGCTACTACCTTGCTTTCTGAGTCGGTGCGGCCGTATCGTCGTCCGCCCCAAATGGGTACGGCCAGCCGTTGACAGAACACGTCTTACCATCGACCTGATAGACCTCGCTGCTGTCGATTTTGTGCAGTTCATCGTTCGACACGCTCAGGGTCTGCTGCATCATGATTGGCGCGATACCGCCGTCCCTCGGACAGGGCTCGTGAACCGCGTACCCAAGTCCGTGACCAACCTCGTGATTAATAAGGTATTGGCGATACAATCCCAGGTCCCCCTCAAAAGGCAGGGCACCTCGAACCCACCGGGCGATACTGACGACCACGCGCCCAGGCTCACCTTCCCGCTGCCCAGACCGGTAACAGGAGGTCTCCATTCCCAAGGTGTTGCCGCACAGCTGATGTGCGGTTCCAGTCGCGGAAAGCTGCACGACAATCGTCGGATCCTGGTCGCGAGGCACTGCCTCGAAAGAAAAATCTGGATTAGCTGTCCAGCCACGTGGATCGGCCAGAATCGAGTTCACCGTCTCTGCAAAGGCGCGCTCGCCACCAATCGAAGGAACATCAATGTTGTCTTCAATTTCCACGGAATACCTGACCGCATTGTCGCGCCCCTCCCCAACACGGGGATGCGCCACGGTGACATCTTTAAAATTTCCCGAGGGTTCCGTGGCAAAGGCCGGACCGGGTGGCAACTGCCCTCCCTCGTAACCATCACCGTATCCCTCACCGGGCACCGGACCAGGGCGACCATTGCCACTCTGCGAGGCGACAGTGCCAGTGCCGGAACCTGAAGAATCATCTTCAGCAGTGAAGATGTCGAAGAGAATGATGACTGTGAGCACCACAAGTACAGGGATGGCATAGGCTCGCCACCCCCAACTCCTTGCAATGCGTACGAGAAAGGGTTCTTGCGTCATTAGGCGAAGAAGCCAACCTTACGGTCTGCGTTATTACCGGTACGGACGTAGGCGACCTTGTCAGCATTAATCAGGTACTCCTGACCAGCGCCGTCGCTGAGCTCAATCACACCTTCGCCAGCAGCCAGCTTCTGGGAGATCGCAGCCTTGACCTCCTCGCCACCAGCGACGTTTTCAATGCTCAGCTCACGCGTATTGTCTGCAAATCCAATAGTGATGTCCATAGGTGACATCATAACCATTCCCAAAGCGGCTAGGATTAGAGAGACCGATTAAGCCGTCGTGTCACGTGAGGTTACAAACAGCAAAGGAGTCGCCGTGGCAGAGTCCCAGTCCCCGACATTCGTCGAATTGGGGGTCGCCGCGGAAATCTGCGACGCACTCGCCGACGAAGGAATCAACCGCACATTTGCCATCCAGGAACTGACGCTGCCCTTGGCGCTCGACGGCACGGACATCATCGGCCAAGCCCGTACTGGCATGGGAAAAACCCTTGGGTTTGGTGTCCCCCTCATTGACCGCGTCTTTGATGACGCCCGCATTCCAGAACCGGATGGCACTGCCCGCGCAATCATCGTCGTTCCCACCCGTGAGCTGTGCGTGCAGGTCGGCGAGGACTTAGCCCGCGCTGCGCACTCAACCAATCTGCGTGTATGCACCATTTACGGTGGCCGCCCCTATGAGGAACAGATTGAACAGCTAGACCGCGGCGTGGACATCATCGTCGGCACTCCGGGCCGTCTCATCGATCTTTACCAGCGCAATAATCTAGAGCTGTCAGGCGTAAAGATTTTGGTTCTCGACGAGGCCGACGAAATGCTCGACTTGGGTTTCCTGCCGGACATCGAGAAGATTCTGGCTGCGGTGCCGGATGAACGTCAGACCATGCTCTTCTCGGCAACAATGCCGGGCCCTATTCTGACTCTCGCACGTACCTTTATGAATCGCCCGGTGCACATCCGCGCTGAATCAGGCGAGGAAGAGGCCACAGTCCATGAGACCACTAAGCAGATTGTTTTCCAATCGCACCAAATGGATAAGGTTTCAGTCATTGCCCGCATCCTGCAAGCCAACGGTCGTGGTCGCACCATCATTTTTGCTCGTACAAAGCGTGGTGCCGCTTCCGTTGCTGAGCAGCTCGGCGAGCGGGGCTTCCTGGTCACCGCCGTCCACGGCGATATGGGCCAGCCTGCACGTGAGCGCTCACTGACGGCGTTCCGCAATGGCGACGTCGACGTCCTGGTCGCAACCGATGTCGCGGCTCGCGGTATCGACATCGACGATGTCACCCACGTCATCAACCACCAGGTGCCCGATGACGAAATGACTTATGTCCACCGCATCGGCCGTACCGGACGCGCGGGACACAGCGGTGTCGCCGTTACGCTCGTCGGCTGGGATGAGACCGCAAAGTGGAAGGCTATTTCAGATGCTCTCGACCTGGACATGGCCGAGATTCCGACGTGGTTTTCCACCTCCCCCGAGCTCGCCGAAGCTCTTGACATCCCCGAGGGAATCGATGAGAAGGTCGGGCCAGCCCGTCCGGTGTTGGGGTCCCGACCGCCTCGCGGGCGTGGCGGAAGAGGTCCGCGAAACAACCGCTCACAGCCTCATCATCGCAATCGCGGCCAAGGACGAAACTCACGGCGGGACGGCCACTCCAATTCTCATCGCCGCCGCTAAACTGCTGCGCGTGCCAACTCCCCCGCCTCACTTCTCTCCACGACCACTCGTCGACAGGACATTCCAACCGTGCTGCAGTCACCACAAGCCAACGCTGAGCCCACCACTGCAGAGACCCGACTGCGTCGAAATCGAATCGCATCAGTCATTCTCATCATCGCCGTAGTGCTAGTCATCGGTTGGACATGGGTCGCTTCCCCGGCCCGCAAGGTCGATCGCACTGAAACGACGGCTTCTGCCGGCTCGGCAATGCAAGCCCCGGCTGCGAACGATCCGGAGGCAATGCCACATACTCTCCGGCCGGTGTGGTCCACCGAATCGTCGGCAAGCACAAGCACGCACACCATCTCCCCGGCGCCACTGGTGATGGACAACTCCCTCATCGTTGCTGAGGACCGGGGCGTGCGTGCTATCTCGCTTAACGACGGCACGGAGCGATGGCACTATCGACGAGATATTCCGCTGTGTGCGCTCTCGGGCAGTGATGGCCAAGTTTTCGCGACTTTTCGCGGGGCAGCTGGCTGCGGTGAGACCGTTGCACTCAAACCCGATTCGGGGCAGTATGTCGCGACCCGAAAATCGATTGCGGCTGACAGCCCTGCCGCCGTGCGCTCGAATTCATACGCGGGTGTCTACGACTCTGGATTCCTGGAGCTGTGGCGTTCTGACTTGGTCCGAGTAGTCGAGTACGGCAAGATTCCAGCATCCCCGGAACCGAAGATGCAGCCACACCCAGAGTGTTCGATTATCAGTGCGCTCACACGCGTGGAGCTGCTGGCCGTTGTCAACAACTGCGATGGTCACGGACGCCTGGTCATGCAGGTGGCAAATCCGGAGGAATCGCGGAAACCAGAGGTCAAGAGCGATATTGACCTTGGTCCAGTAACTGCAGATATGTCGCTGGTATCGATTGGCCAGGACACGGCAGCGGTACTGGCAGACAATCGCATCCGCGTTTTTCGTATGGACGGCACGATGCTAACTGAGTTGGCGCTGGGTGAGACTACTCTGCGTCCAGCACCGGCTGAAGCTAACTCCGACGACGACGCCCCGCGTGCGCCTTTTACAACGGATCTCCCCCATCACATGACGTGGTGGTCGCCACGTGGATTACTTGGCTTCCGCCCGAGCACCCTGGCGCCGGATTTCGAGTTTCCTGAGGCCACAGGAACCCCAGCTCCATGGGGTGAGCATGTTTTCATGCCAGTCACTGACGGAGTTGCGGTATTGAATGCCTCAACTCTCGAAATTATCGGCACACTCCCGTTGCCTGCAGCTGCGAAGTCCACTCATGTAAATGATGCGGACAAGCCGGAACTGCCCGTGCGCCTTGCAGTTGTCGGTGACACTCTACTGGTTCAGCGCGGTGAGTCAGTCGACGCGTTCGCCATCGAAGCTTAAAAAGAGCGGGCAGCCCAATCAATCGCCTTCGGACTAAACATACAGGCCAGCGCAGCAATTGAAGCTGCCGCCGTCGGCAGAGCCAGCAGAAAAGCGCTCGAGCGGAACATGTAATAGGCCACCCCCAGCAAGCAGAGGTTGAGCATAATAATCGGCCCGCGCCCCCAACGGGCGCCACGCAGCAACATAATCGCACCAGCGAAAACAGCGCCGAAAATGAGAAGGAACCACAGCGCGGTACCCCAACCGGAAATGACCGCGGCCTCGTCGCGGTACCCCATCAAATCACGAATCAGAAGGAAGACTCCGTAGCCCAGACCGAGGGCACATTCGGCGACACCGATCCACGCACCGACCATGACAACCTGAGGCGCGGCCATCGGCCCGTCGGCTGCCGCAAGCTGTTCGGTAGTACGCGATTTGGGCACATTGCTGCTGTTTTTCTGGTTACTCACGCCCTACATGTTAGCCCGGTGCGAACCGATGAATACACCCTGGAGGCAAGTCGACCGATGCACCCATCACAAGTCTATTCATGCACTACTCTTGGTGCCTGTGCGTGCGTTGCTAATCTCCAATCCGAATTCGACCAGTAACTCTGCTCGACGCATGCCCAGCATTGTGCGGGCGCTTCGCTCAGTCGAGGGGATCCGCTTAACATCCATGTTCACCGCTTACCCCGGCCATGCTGAGGAAATGGTGGCGGGAATAACGGTTCGCGATTACGACGTCATTATTTCCCTCGGCGGCGACGGAACCATTAACGAGATTGTCAATGGGCTCATGGACTCCAACCCATTCTCCGCACTGCCTGCCACTGACCTGCCTGCCATCGCAACAATTCCCACAGGCAGCGCCAACGTCTTGGCGGGTGCGTTGGGTATTCCCCGCGACCCCGTAGATGCCGCGTGGTACATCGCAAGCCTGCTGCGCTCCCGAACCCGCAGCGCTATTAGCGTTGGACATGCAGCAGAGCGATGCTTCGTCGTCAATGCCGGTATCGGCATCGATGCGGAAGTCATTTCCACCATGGAACAGCTCCGACATAACGGCACCCGCGCCAAAGCCGTGCGCTATTTGCCGGCAATTTTCACCGCATGGAACGAGTTGCGCAAAAGCCCGCCACAAATCACCGCAACTATCGACGGCAAGGAATTTGGCCGCGATCTCGCAATGGCTGTGGTGTCCAACTCCAATCCATGGACATTCCTCGGCGACCTCCCCATCGTCACCAACCCCACTGTGTCACTGCGCAGGGGCCTGGGGTTTTATGGCTTCACTTCTTTAAAGGGAGTGACGGGGCTTGTCGCCGCAGCCAATTTGGCCGGTTTCTTCACCCGACTGCGCTCCCCCTTCCACGTCGAAGCCCGCGAACGACGCGTCGACAACGTCCAGCACATCGAGCTCACCGCTACTGCCCCACTTCGTCTCCAGTTGGACGGCGAGTACATCAATCAGTGTGAGTCCCTCAACATCCGTGTTAAGCAAGGCGCTATCAATTTTGTGGCGCGTGCCGACGATTACACCGAGGACCAGTTCACCAAGAAAGTCGCTACCCGCCCCGTGGACGAGCGCTTGCTCGTTGTGGTGACCAAAAAGGTCATGGATCGCACACGCCGACTGTTCAGTACTAGCCAAAAAGCCAAGGCAAACCCGACTTAAACTGCAACTGTTTACTGACAAGCCAACAAAAATGCGCCATACACCCTCACTACTGCAATTACCAAAACTAATTTTACCCCCACAAAGGGCTAGTTTTGACCTGGCGTTTTAACCAAAACTTCACTTTTCTGTGAGGTTTGGCACTTTTATTCATTTTGCTCTTTACGAACCGCCCCAGTCGTGAAAACATGTAAATCGTCAGCGAGACAGGCACGCAGTTCACTGGTTGTGTAACCATGCAAGTCTCGCCTTTTTAGGCGCAAACTCTTTGGTGAGTCCCCACTACCTTTCACGTCGTATAGGCGATGGAACAGGTGGCCCCTCCCAAGATGCCTAATACCCCTGGGCAACCGGGAATGAACCCCAACCTTCGTTGAGATACGGCGATTTGTCGTGTCTGACGAAATCCATTTCCGGAGCTGCCTTCCCGCAAGGAAATTTAACCCTGCCCTCACCCGGGGCTCGTAATGTTTTAGGAGTTTGTCATGGATTGGCGTCACAAGGCCGTTTGTCGTGAAGAGGATCCGGAGCTGTTCTTCCCGGTCGGTAACTCCGGCCCGGCTCTCGCCCAGATTGCTAAGGCCAAGGTCGTTTGCAACCGTTGCCCCGTTACTGCTCAGTGCCTGGCCTGGGCACTTGAGACCGGCCAGGATGCAGGTGTCTGGGGCGGCATGAGCGAGGATGAGCGTCGCGCACTGAAGCGCCGTCGCAACCGCGGCCGCACCCGTCGCACTCGCACCAGCACCACGGTCTAATTAAAGGACTTACCCTCGTACCGTGTAATCTATACCGGTTGATACCTGTTTAACCCGATAGAAAGAGAGCCCAGCTATGAGCAAGCGTGGCCGTAAGCGCAAGGACCGCCGTAAGAACAAGGCTAACCACGGCAAGCGTCCGAACAGCTAAGTTGCCCTTAGTTGCAGCAGTCTTAGCCATCACCGGCTAAGACATCTCACTCCACTCCAGCACAACTCGGTATTGCACCGAGGGACGGGGTGGAGTTTTTTATGCCTCCAGCGGATACCCCAACGGGTAGCAGGTCTGAAAGTGACTAGGTTTATGACACATGAATTGAATTCACCCGCGGTTTTTTGTCATAAACCTAGTCACTTTCAACACCTTTTCGATGCCTCGTCGATACCGCATCCTCGCTTTCCGGATTAACCATCCGCCAGAACCTTACCAGCGAGTTTGGAGCCCAAACCCCACCGGAGTAACGTCTGAAAACAGAGCTTTTACAGCAGCTCCAGCTAGGTTGCTCGAAAGCAATGGGGCTATAGCTCAGCTGGTAGAGCGTCGCGTTCGCAATGCGAAGGTCAGGGGTTCGATTCCCCTTAGCTCCACAAATAGCTCCACAAAAATATCCCAGGCCACATCACCGTGACCTGAGATTTTCCCATTACGCATTACCGCATTACCGTATTACGCAACATCGCATTAAGCATCAAAGGAATACGAGCCAAAAGATGACGCACCAAAACCTAGCCGCCAGCAGCTACCTGCGGTATTCCACCCGCGTATAGGACACGCGAATCCGAGTGGTAATGCGCTGACGGAGGTCCTCAGGGGCAGGTTGCTGGCAGCACCGGCGTAGCAGCCGTCGTATAGCTTGCTCGGAACCGAACTCTTCCAAGCACTGAGGGCATTTGTGAATGTGTTCCTCGAGAAAGCGACGCTCCTCCGAATCACACTCTCCATCCAAAAATGCGTGTAGGCGCGAGTGGACATCCTGACAGAAAGCATCTTCACAGGCGTGCCCGCGCTCTGGCGTCTGCTCCATATCTTGGCTCGACTCTCGGCTCATCGCGGAGAATCTCCCTTCTCTTCTTTCAAGAATCCACGTTCCACGGCTACGTTGTGCAACGCGTCTCGGAGCTGTTTTCTTCCACGGTGGAGCCGACTCATCACAGTTCCGATGGGCGTGCCCATGATTTCGGCGATCTCCTTGTAGGGCAATCCCTCGACATCGGCGTAGTAGACCACCATCCGGTAGTCCTCTTTGAGACTCATCAAAGCGTCACGAATTTCCTCGTCAGGAAGCTTTTCCAGCGCTTCAACCTCAGCAGAGCGCAGCCCTATCGAAGTGTGCGACGCGGTTTCCGCGATCTGTGAATCCGTGATGTCATCGGTGGCGTACTCGGCAGGACGACGCTGCGCCTTGCGGTAGTTGTTGATGTACGCATTCGTCAGAATGCGGTAGAGCCACGCTTTCAGATTCGTGCCCGGTTTGTAGGAGCGGAAGCCCTGAAAAGCCTTGATATAGGTCTCCTGCACCAGGTCTTCGGCATCGGCGGGGTTGCGCGTCATCCGCAGCGCCGCTCCATAGAGCTGATCCAAAAGCGGCATGGCGTCACGCTCAAAGCGCTGCGCAAGCTCCTCATCCGACTCATCAGTCCGGATGGCCGATGTTCCTGTCTGATCACCTGACATGCTACCTATCCTAAAACATCCGCACCCACGAGTCGGCCAGACCCCCGTCACCAGGCATTTCGTAGCGTGGCGGCACTGGTGTGCAACGATGGGAAATTATGTCGAAGAAGTCCGCCAAGAAATCCGCTGCCGCCACCCCGGCAATCGCCGTCTGTCAGAACGCCGGAATCGACTTCCACGTTCACCAATTCCCCCACGGCAGCGACAACTCCGGCGAAGAGGCCGCCTCTTGGCTACTAGAGCATCTCGGAGTCGAGCCCGAACGCATCTTCAAAACTCTCATTATCGAGCTATCCGGCAAACGCACTGGGCTGGCCATCGCCGTCGTCCCCGCCACCGGAATGCTCAACCTCAAGGCCGCCGCCGCGGCTGTCGGGGCTTCCAAGGCCATGATGGCCGACCCCCATGACGCGTCACTTGCCACCGGCTACGTTCCCGGCGGCATCTCCCCGCTTGGCGGTCGCCGCAAGCTCCCGACTGTCATTGATGAGACAGCTACTCTCGCCGACACGGTGTTCGTCTCCGGTGGTCGCCGCGGGTGGGACATCGAACTGTCACCCGCTGATCTGGTTTCGCTTTGCGACGCCACGGTCGCCGACATCGCCCGCTAATCCGGCGGCTACTCCTGCAACCTCCCCACTGATACGACCTTAAAACAGCTCCTCGTTGTGGCCGGGTGCTGCTCCATCGGGCCCATTCAGCAGGTGCGGCCCTTCATTCGCAACATTGCCGACGGCGCGGTTGACCGGTCGGATGGTCAGCTTGTCCACCACTTCTGCGCTGGTCATGCCAACATCTCCGTCTGCTGCCCAGGCCGAGAGATCCAACCAGTCACTGACTTCGTCGTCGGCAAGCACGCGCGGCATACGATGATGAAGATCCGCGAGCTGTCCCACGGCGTCGGTGGTGAGAATTGTGGCGGAAACGATATCGCCCCAGCGCGCCCACAGCCCCGCGACGGTGAAAAGCGGTGCGTCATCGCCGAAGCTGACGAAGTAGGGCTGGCGATTCTTCCACTCATACCAACCGTTCATGGGGATTGCGCAGGGCAGGCCATCCCGGAAAGTCGGTTTGGACTGCCAGGTTTCCGCACGAGCATTGAAGAAAGGTGTTGTTGGCACTTCGCGGGCCCACTGCGGAATTAAACCCCAGCGCACGGTGGCAGCAATGGTTCCTGTGCGGCCGGGGTGCTCGCGGGCAAGAGCAACTATTGGCATGGTCGGTCCGATGTTGTAGCGGGAGGTGGGCAACGGGCCGTCGGCACGCACGGGCGCCAAACCGGGAATCTCAGCCGTGGTGCTGAGCAGTTCTTCGGCGACTGTGAAATTGACGAAACGACCACACATACCAACTGATTGTGCCGTTGACTCCCCCTCTAGTCGAGGTATGGAGTGAAAGTGTTCCATAATTGGTTGTGTGTGTTCCCAAAATCAGAATTGGTCCGCCCCTACTGTAAGTGTCGACGGTGCCGAGGCCGGTCGACAGCCTTTTAGCGCCACGGTGCAGATTGCCGGCTCGAAGTCGATTACGAACCGTGCCCTTGTCATCGCGGCGATATCTTCGACACCATCGGTTATCCATGGTGCTCTGCGCTCTCGCGATACCGATCTTATGATTCGCGCACTGCAGGCCCTGGGAACTGACATCAATGCCGACTCGACATATTCGGGTGCCCCGAACCACACGCTCCGCGTCACTCCACGCATGCTTCGCGGTGGTGTCGTGGAATGTGGTCTCGCAGGTACGGTTATGCGCTTCGTGCCACCTATCGCAGCTCTTGCGCAGGGGTCGGTGTTCTTCGAAGGCGACGTAGAGGCCAAGGCTCGCCCGATGTCGGCCGTGCTGGATGCCCTGCGCAGCCTCGGTGTGAACATCGCGGGCAATGGGCTTCCCTTCACGGTCAATCCGCAGGGTCCGAATCAGGGCAACCGCCTCGGTGACTCGGTCCAGGAGCAGGATCTGCCGGACATCGGCGGCGAAGTGGAAATTGACGCTTCGGCTTCGAGCCAGTTCGTCTCTGGTCTGTTGCTGTCAGCACCGCGCTACGGCCGTGGCCTGGTACTTCGCCCGACCGGTGAGATTCCTTCCCGCCCGCACATTGACATGACCCTGGACATGCTTCGCGAGGCCGGTGTGCAGGTCGAGGAGACCACGGCCGACACACCTGAGGGACCACGCACAACGTTCACCATTCACCCGACCGAAATGATGGGTCGTACTTGGCAGGTCGAACCCGACCTGTCTAACGCCGCCGCTTTCCTGGCCGCTGCGGCTGTCACTGGTGGCAGCGTCACCGTGCCCGACTGGCCAGAGCACACCACGCAGCCGGGCGACCGCATCCGCGAGATCCTCACCGCTATGGGCGCTACCGTGACGTTGAACCGTCTCGAGAGTGACCGCACCAGCCTCACCGTCGTGGGCCCAAAGCCGTCGGAGCTGCGCGGAATCACGATGGACATGTCCGAGATTGGCGAGCTGACCCCCACTGTCGCCGCCATCGCCACCTTGGCCACTACCCGCACCGAGCTGACGGGTATCGCACACCTGCGCGGTCACGAGACCAACCGTCTCGCCGCGCTCACCACGGAAATCAACCGTCTCGGCGGTCGCGCGACCGAGCTTGACGACGGCATTGCGATCGACCCCGTTCCGCTCCACGGTGGCCTCTGGCACAGCTACGCCGACCATCGAATGGCCACCGCTGGTGCCATTGTTGGCCTGCGCACGGAGGGCGTGGAAGTCGAAAATATCGGTACCACTGCTAAGACCATGCCTGGATTCGACCTGCGCTGGCTGGAGATGCTCGGACTGGCCTCCCCCAGCCCTAGTTCGTTGGAAAAGTCAGTCGAAGCTCGAATTGATGGCGTGGACAACGGAACCGAGGCAGGGAAATAACAGTGGCGGCACGCAGGCGTGGACGGCAATGGGACGAGTCCGATGTACGCATCCGCCCCGGTAAAGGGTCGCGGCCACGGACGAAGGATCGCCCCCGCCACGCCGATGCCCACTGGGGCATGGTGGTGACCAAGGATCGTGGTCGTTGGGGTGTAGTCCTCGATAACAACCCTGATGTTGCAGTGACATGCATGCGTGCCCGCGAGCTCGGCCGCACCAATATCGTTGTCGGTGACCGTGTCGGTGTCGTAGGCGATGTCAGCGGCCGTGCGGGCACACTGGCCCGCATCGTCAAGCTGGCAGAGCGCAGCACGGTTTTGCGTCGCACCGCCGATGACAATGACCCGTATGAGCGCATCGTCGTGGCCAATGCCAGCCTGCTGCTCATTGTGTGCGCAGTCGCCGATCCTGAACCTCGCACCGGTTTTGTCGAACGCGCGCTGGTCGCGGCCTACGCCGGCGGTGTCCGCCCCGTGCTCTGTCTGACTAAATCCGATCTGGCCGACCCAGAAGAATTTGCCGGGGAGTTCTCGGCACTCGGAGTGGATGTCGTTGTCTGCGGTATTAATGATGACTTGGCTCCCTTGTCAGAGCTCATCGATGTCCCCGGACGAGTGACAGCTTTGGTTGGGCATTCCGGTGTGGGGAAATCGACCCTTGTCAACCGGATTGTTCCTGAAGCCAACCGTGAGACCGGCGAAGTTAGTGGTGTGGGTAAGGGCCGCCATACCTCCACGCAGTCGGTGGCGCTGATGTTGCCGTCGGAAAGCGATGACGATGCGGCGTCGTGGATTATTGATACCCCGGGCATTCGTTCCTTTGGTCTGGCTCATGTGACACCGGAGACGCTGCTGGCGGCGTTTCCAGATATCCAGGCAGCGACAGATGAATGCCCACGTGGTTGCACCCATTTGGGACCGCCCGCGGATCCAGAGTGTGCCCTCGACAAGCTGGAGGGAGTTCAGCACCGCCGAGCGATGGCTGTGCGTCGCCTGTTGAGTGCAATCAGCGACAACGAGGATTGGGAGCTGGACATTGAAAGAGACTAGCCACACCGATTCTGTGGAGACGCCCTCTGAAGCCGCGGCTGGTGCTGAGTCGGACAAAGCGGGCTCCAGACTCTACCCCGCTCCCGGCAGTTGGATTCGGCTGTGCATCTACACGCTTATCGTGGGTCTTGCGACGGGGCTCGGAGCTGCCGGGCTCGCGCTGATCATGCACGGCATCGAGTACGCAGTTTACGGACAACATGAGGGCGACGTAGCCGTCGTGACCGATGGCACCACTGGCCTCCAGCGCTTTGTCGGAATTGTGTTGGCGGGACTGATTGCAGGACCGGTGTGGGCAGCTCTTCGCACAAAGGCGAAGCCTGTTGAAAGCGTTGAAGCGGGCATGCACGGCCGCCCCATGCCTGTGTGGTCAACTCTTGTCAATGTGTTTTTGCAGATGGCGACCGTCGCTGCAGGTGCATCCATGGGACGCGAGAATGCCCCGCGTGAGCTCGGTGCAATGGTGGCCTCGCAGATGTCGCATCGACTGCGCATCGATCCACTACACCGCCGTATTTTGGTCGCAGCAGCGGCCGGTGCCGGCCTGGGGGCGATTTATCACATCCCGTTGGCTGGAGCGGTTTTCTCGTTGGAGATTCTGCTGGGCTCGCTGAGTATTACCGCGGTGATGGTGGTGCTGGCGTGTTCAGCCATTGCCACGGTGACGTCGGGCATCGTGGTCGGCAGTAGCCCGCTCTACAGCCCAATTAATCTCTCGGACGGCTGGGGCAACCTCGGGGCAGCACTGCTCATCGGTGTTATCTGCGGTGCCATCGGCTACGCATTTCGCATTCTCAGCTCGCGGATGTCGGACAAAGCACCGACTGGCTGGCACTCTGCCTGGGCCATCCCCCTCGCATTTACGCTGGTTGGTGTGATTTCACTGTGGGTTCCAGAAGTCTTGGGCAATGGCCGTATCGCTGCGACCACAGTTCTCATGGACCGCCCGCTGCTGGGTTTTGCTGTCATCCTGCTGATTGCGAAAGCTATCGCGGTTCTCGTTACTTTCCGTTCGGGGGCCGTCGGTGGTCTCTTGACTCCCGGCTTTGCCCTTGGCGCGCTCAGCGGTTTCATCGTCGGCTGCTTCGTACAGCCATTGATGCCCTCAGTTCCGCTGAGCGACTTTGCGATTCTCGGCGCGGCGGCCTTCCTGTCGGCGTCCATGGCAGCTCCACTGTTCGCACTGATCGTGACCGTGGAGTTTACCGGCCAGAATTCCTCGGCTTACTTAGCGCTCTTCCTCGCTGGTGCAACTGCGACACTAACTGTGACCATAATTCGCGCCTGGCTACGGCTCCCCCACAAGCAATCAATGCCATGGAACCGCGAACCAGCAGTCGCGGCTGTGGTCCGCAAGCGGGCCGAGGGCTAACCGCGCGCAACAGTGTGCGTCGAGCGACCTGTGTAGGCCCGGACAATTTCCCGGACGCCTGGGCGAAGACGGCGGAGCATTCGCAGCCCCGTCGCTAAGCCCTTGCGTTGCGGGGAACTGGACTGGAGCTCCGCTTCAACCTGCGGATACTTCTTGAACGCCGCCTCCGAACGTACCTCTGGGGCGTTGTCCGGGTCAGCGACTAAGAAACGATCCGGCAGCGACAACTTCAGCAGCGTGCGCTGGACCTGGAAGAACTGCTTCGGGAACGACCCCGTGTTGTATGGCAGGTCGTATTCCCGGCAGATTTGCTGAACCTGCTTCGAAATCTGCGCAAGCCTGTTGGATGGCATGTCCGGGAACAGGTGGTGCTCAATCTGGTAATTCAGATTTCCTGAGAGCACCGACAGCGCCAGCCCACCGTGGAAGTTCGCCGAGCCCAGCATTTGGCGCAAATACCACTCACTCTTGTCCTCGGTGTTGTACTGCTCCTTGGTGAAAGTCTCGGCATCATCCGGAAAGTGTCCGCAGAAGATGACCGCGTAGGCCCAAAGATTACGGGCGAGGTTGGCCATCATGTTCGCAAAGGCCACCTCACGGTAACGCGGACCCGCCATCGCCGGGAAGAGAACGTAGTCCTTGAGCACCTGGCGCCCCGACTTGTTGAGCACCTCCATGAGCTGCGGTCGGGCCTCATCCCAGGATTTCTTACCTGCGAACACGCGCCCGAGCTCGACGTCGTAGAAGGCCACTGCCCATTGGAAAAGGCTGGCCAACACCACGTTTGTCACCGGCTGCAGCAGCGTCGATGGCTTCCAACGGCGGTCACGAGTCACCCGGAGAATGCCGTATCCCACATCGTTGTCCATACCGAGCACGTTGGTGTACTTGTGGTGGACAAAGTTGTGGGAGTGCTTCCACCCGCTGGATGGGCAGGAATTGTCCCACTCCCAGGTGGCCGAGTGAATCTCGGGGTCATTCATCCAGTCCCACTGACCGTGCATGGTGTTGTGTCCGATTTCGAGGTTTTCCAAAATCTTTGCCAGCCCCAGCGCTGAGGCACCCGCCCATTTGAAACCCCAGTGCGCGGTGTTCTTCCACGACTTCGGCAGCATCCCTAATTTGTTTAAGGCCATGCCTGCCGTCGGCACCATCAGCAGACCTCGACCAGTCACCTCAAGGGTGCGCTGAATGCGGATGAGCGTGCGGATGTAGCGAGCATCCTTCTGTCCCAGCGAATCGCGGTGTTGCTTTTCGATTTCCTCAAACCGACGCCCAATCTCTGCGACGTCTTCTTCGCTCAAGTGCGCATACGATGCGATATCGGAAATTGCCATGGGAAGGGTCCCAACTCCTTTAGGTAGTTTCTCCTGGTTAATGCAGGTTGAGATAGATGTGGGGCGAACTTACAGTTCGATACGCGCGTGCCCCGCCGGCGCACAGACGCACGTTCGGACCCGCTCCCCCGCCACAAACGTCGCACCGGTGCGGATGTCCCGTGCTGCGCCGTCGGAGAGCTGCTGCACACACGTCGCACAAATTCCCATCCGACAGCCGTACGGCAGGTCAACCCCGACGCTCTCTGCCGCCTCCAGGATGGTGGTTGCACCGTCTACGCCGATATCGCCTCGGCTGCCGAAACTCACCGTGCCGCCGATCTCCCCCGCCGCCGAGCGGTCAACGGTGAAACGTTCCGTCCGCAGCCCGGGAAACTCCGGCTCAAGGTTTTTCAGCAGTTCAACCGGACCACAGGCATAGGCGCTTGCCGACGATGCCAGCGCTCCAAAGTCAGCAATGATGTCGGTAACCGCCGCAGCGTCAATCCGCGGCTGCGTCTCCGTATTCCGGGCATGCAGGCGATACTTCAACGCGCTAGTAGCACTGCGCTGTTCCAGCTCGCGAAGCTCATTGACAAACACAGCTTCTGCCTCGCCGCGGTAGGAGTGAATGTGCTCGACTTCCACTGAGGCATTGCGAGCTGAAAGATCACGCAGCATGGAAATCACCGGAGTTACGCCGGAGCCTGCGGTAACAAACGCAATGCGGGCTGGGAGCGGCTCCGGAAGATGGAAATCCCCAGCCGGGGCAGCCAGGCGGACGACAGTACCCGGCTTGACATTGGCGACGAGGTGTTGGGACACGTAGCCGTCGTTGAGCGCACGGATGTTGATAGTCAGCAGCCCGTCATGAGGCCGCGGCGCATTTGTCAGCGAGTAGGAACGCCACAGGTATTTCCCCTTGACCTCTACGCCAAGTCCGATGAACTGGCCTGGCTTGAAGTCTGTTGGCATCCCCCAACCCGGACGGATTATCAACTCTGCTGAAGTAGGAGATGTGGGATTAATGGCCTCAATCTGACCGCGCAGCTCGCGACTTGACCACAGCGGATTTAGCAAATGCGTGTAATCATCGGGCAAAAGTGGCGTGGATAAATGCTTGAATACCCGGGAAACTTTGGTCTTAAGCCCCATTTTTGGCCCTCCTGACTGTCACGGGCGAACAAGTAATAACGCTGTTCATCAGTAGGCATGCCCCACCCGATTCATTATTACGTGTCCGTAGGTTACTTAGACGTAGACTACGGAGCGGTAAGTTATTGGTCAAGAGAAACAAATGATTTTGACACAAATAGCGAAATTGTCATTACCCCCACTCCCGTGCGAAACACCCCCTTTGACATGGAGCTTATCCACACAAAACAATCCCGTCTTTTATACCCCCACTGAAAACACTTGTGCCATACAAAAAAGGGGCTGGGTTCCTAAACCCAGTCCCCTTCTTTAACGCCGAGCACGCGCTACTACAGGAAGTCGACCACCATGCCGAGCTCAGCTACGTCGTACCACGCCAGCGGGATCTCCAGCGCATCGCCGACAGTGAGCTCCGCATCCTCGTCACCGAGATCTGCCTTATCGACGGCATCAATCGCAGCCTCAACCTTGCTTTCCGCCTCTTCCACATCAATGTGGAGAGCTGCAACGTCGGCAAGCGAAATTGGGCCGCCGACCTTAACCACAGCATCTCCCATATCCGACTGCGGCTCCGCCTCCACATCAACGGAAATGACCACTCGACGGTGCGGGAACTTCTCTTCTGCGGCATCGAGCAGACGGAGCGACGCACGCGCAGCCTCATCAAAGGCTACGTCTGCCAGTTCCTCATCATCGCCCTCAGTAAAGAAATCGCGCAGCGCTTCAGTGACAGCAAAGCCCCAACCACCGCGGGCGTGGAAGAGCTCATCCTCCTTAAGCGCCTCAAGCATGGAGAAAGTCGCTGGGATATAGACGCGCATTAGAACTCGCCCTCGAGACCCAGCAGACCGGCAATCTCGACCACTGCGCGGTCGAACTGCTGATAGAAGACTCCCACCATGCCGTTAGAGACGGCCGCATGGATGTTCTCAATCGAATCATCTACCAACACGCAGTCCCGTGCCGGCAGTTCAATAGCCGCAGCGGCTGCATTAAAAGCCTCTGCCGAAGGCTTCTCATGGCCAATTTCACCAGAGAGCACAACTGCGTCTACCAGGCCCTCATCTTCGAGCTTGCGAATCGGATCCGCCGATGGGCCACCTGGGTCATTCGACAGGACTGCCAGGCCAACACCATTTGCACGCGCCTCTACCAGCAAATTACGCCAACGTGCCTGGTCTTCATCCGTGCCGTCAAGGACACCACAGTAATCGATAATCATTCCGCGCATGGCCTGTAGTTTATCGCATGACCTGCACGTTTGCCTTTTTTCCAGTTCAGCGTGTTAATTGGCTGTTCGTTACGCCCATTTGTAGACGACCAGAACGGCCTTGACGGAAACCGATAGGACCATTAACAGCGAAACACTCAGCCCATTTCGCGACTGCGCCTTCTCCACAATCCCCCCACGCCGGCCGTGAATTCCCCTTCACAAGCTGCACACTTAAAGCACTTGTAGGACAATGGTCTTCAGCAAGGGGGAACTTGCCAATGGAGAGTTTTTAGGGGGATTAATCCATGGCACCAACGTCTCACGTACCAAAATCTCAGACACCGATGCCTTACGCGCTGTCGCACGCCGCTGAGCACCGCTCCAGTGGCAGGGAATCCATTGAACCGGCAACGGGCTTTTCGCTTCTCCACACAATTCAACTCGGCCAGTCAGCTAATGCCGCCGCCTCTCAAACCGCAAAAGTGGCACCGACCTACAGCGGATGCTCGGCTGCCACCGGAGCCGCTGTCATGACGGCATTACCGCCCGTCGCGGCCGCTCCTGCTGCAAAAAAGACGCCGCAAACACCGCACGTCGTCCAGCACTGTGAACAGAATCTGAGACAGGAGCTTGGCACGATTACTCGCCGCGTCTTCGACATCATCGCGGGTCGCAGGCGAGTCAACGATCTACGTCGCATCAATATCGACCCGATTATTCACGCTGCGATACTCACGCTGTCGAAAAACACCAGCCTCAAGGGTGTCGCGTTGCAATCCTTTCACGCCAGCGCTTCCGCGGACGGCAAGAAGGTCGAGTTCCTGGGTAGTTGCCGTGTCGGTCCGCGCGTTCGCGCGTTCACGGGCACTTTCCGCCGCGGAACAGCAAAAACGCGGCCATGGACCATGACCGCGTTTCGGGTGCTTTAGTGCTTAGCGACGGCGCTTGCGAGCCGCCTTCCGACGCTGCGCTCGGTTGCCCTCAGACTCTTGATCCACGCGCTGCTGCTCTGCACTGCCGTCCTCGCTGGGGCCGGAGTAAGTCATCTGCTGATTTTGCTCAGCAGCTTCCGTTGGCAGAGCTGGAGCCTGGTTCTCCTGCCCCTCGGCGTTTTCCACTGCGGGCATAACCTGCTTACGGATCAGGAACAACTGACGAACCGATTCTTCCTTGATGCCGTCCATCATCGCGGTGAACATGTCGTAGCCCTCACGCTGGTACTCCACCAGCGGGTCAGCCTGGGCCATGGCGCGCAAGCCAATGCCCTCCTTGAGGTAGTCCATCTCGTAGAGGTGCTCGCGCCACTTCTGGTCCATGACGTTCAGGATGGTGAAGCGCTCGATGTTGCGCATCTGGTCGTCGCCGCCAATTGCGGAGACCGCATCCTCAAGCTGGTCGTAGCTGGCCGAGATGTCCGTGTGCAGAGCCTTGGACAGCTCATCGGCCGAGAGGTCACCTGGGGTACCGAAGTCAGAGCCATCAATAAGCTCTTGCGCCGTAAACGTCGGGCTGTAGAGCTGCTCAAGGGCATTCCACAGCTCGTCGAGGTCCCAATCCTCCACGTAACCGTCAGCGGTGGCACCGTTGACATACGCATCGACGACGTCGTCCTGCATGTCACGGACCTGAGTCTTCAAATCCTCACCTTCGAGGATGCGACGGCGCTCAGCGTAGATGACCTTACGCTGCTGGTTCATAACCTCGTCATACTTCAGAACATTCTTACGGATTTCGAAGTTCTGGCTTTCCACCTGAGCCTGAACGCTCTTAATGGAGTTGGAAACAACCTTGGAGTCAATAGGAACGTCATCCGGGACATTCAGAGTGTTCATCAGCGCTTCCATGCGCTGACCGTTGAAGCGAACCATGAGATCATCGCGCATGGACAGGTAAAAGCGGGTAACGCCCGGGTCACCCTGACGACCGGTACGACCACGCAACTGGTTGTCAATGCGGCGTGACTCATGACGCTCAGTACCCAGGACGTAGAGGCCACCGGCCTCACGTACCTTGTCAGCTTCTTCCTTCGACTGCTGACGAACACGCTCAATCTCAGCGTCCCACGCCTCTTCGTACTCTTCCGGAGTTTCCACCGGGTCCAGACCACGAGAGCGCAGATTCAGGTCAGCGATAATGTCCGGGTTACCGCCCAGCACGATGTCAGTACCACGACCGGCCATGTTAGTTGCCACGGTAACGCCTCCGAGACGACCCGCCACTGCGACAATCTCAGCTTCCTTCTCGTGGTGCTTAGCGTTCAGCACAGAGTGAGGAATACCTTCGCGCTGCAGGAGCTTGGAAAGGTACTCGGATTTCTCGACTGACGTCGTACCAACGAGAACTGGCTGCCCCTTTTCATGGCATTCGCGGATGTCTTCGACAACAGCGGCGAACTTTGCCTCCTGCGTCTTGTAAATCAGGTCGGGCAGATCCTCACGCTGCTTCGGGCGATTCGGCGGAATCGCCATGACATTCAGCTTGTAAATCTGGTGCAGCTCAGCCGCTTCAGTCTCAGCCGTACCGGTCATACCGGACAGCTTGTCGTAGAGGCGGAAGTAGTTCTGGAGCGTAACGGTTGCCAGCGTCTGGTTCTCGTTTTTAATCTCCACCCCTTCCTTGGCCTCAATTGCCTGGTGCATGCCCTCGTTATAGCGACGGCCTGCCAGCACGCGACCGGTGAACTCATCAACGATGAGAATCTCACCATTACGGATAATGTAATCCTTGTCGCGGGTGAACAGCTCCTTGGCCTTCAGGGCATTGTTCAGGTAACTGACCAGCGAAGAGTTTTCCGGAGCATACAGGTTGGCAATGCCCAGCTGATCCTCAACGAATTCAACACCCTCTTCACGAATACCGATGGTGCGCTTTCGCTCATCGACTTCGTAGTGAATATCGCGCTTCATACGCGGCACAATCTTGGAGAACGCCAAGTACCAGTGCGGATCGCCATCTGCCGGACCGGAAATGATTAACGGAGTACGGGCCTCGTCAATCAGAATCGAGTCAACCTCATCGACGATGGCGAAGTGGTGCCCACGCTGCACCAAATCGTCGAGCGAATGCGCCATGTTATCGCGCAGGTAGTCAAAGCCGAACTCGTTGTTCGTGCCGTAGGTGATGTCGGCAGCATAGGCCTTGCGGCGCTGATCCGGGCTGAGCTCAGAGAGAATCACGGAAGTCTCAAGCCCCAGGAAGCGGTGGACTCGACCCATCCACTCCGCGTCACGCTTAGCCAGGTAGTCATTAACCGTAACGACATGAACGCCCTTGCCTGCCAACGCATTGAGGTATGCGGGCAGCACACAGGTCAGGGTCTTACCTTCACCAGTACCCATCTCGGCAACGTTGCCGAAGTGCAGTGCCGCACCGCCCATAACCTGGACGCGGTAGTGCTTCTGCCCCAGCACGCGCCAGGATGCCTCGCGCGCCGTGGCGAAAGCATCCAGAAGCAAATCGTCTACATCGGCACCGTCAGCCAGCTGCTTCTTAAACTCCTCGGTCTTGGCACGGAGTTCATCGTCTGAAAGAGCTGCGTACTCGTCTTCCTTGGCGATGACCTGATCTGCAATATTGCCAAGCCTCTTGACAGCGCGGCCTTCACCAATGCGGAGCAACTTGCTGAGCGAAAACACTAAATTGGGACCTTTCCGGCCGATTCACGTCGAACTTTAATGTGCAACGGTTGATTATACGACGAACCCGCCTTCCCTTCTAAGAGAAGACGGGCTCATGTGAGCAATTACTTACCAATACACAGCTCTGCGCGGTATTGCGTGCTCTTTTTGGTGAAGACTTACTTCTCGTCTTCGTCTGCCAGCTCAATCAGACCGTAGTCGTACGCGTGACGACGGTAGACCACGGACGGACGAGAGGTTGCCTCGTTAACGAAGAGGTAGAAGTCGTGACCGACGAGCTCCATCTCAGACAGAGCATCTTCCACCGTCATCGGAGTTGCGGAGTGCTGCTTGGTACGCACAACCTGGCCCGGGGTCACGTCCTCAACCAGATCCTCGTACGGATCAGCCTTTTCCGGAGCCGCTGCCTCAGCCTCTGCAACCAGCGAAGCAGTTGCCTCGCCGACGGACATCGGTGCACGGTGGCCAGAACGGCTAATCTTGCGGCGAGCCTTCACCTTACGCAGGGAGCGCTCCATCTTGCCCAGAGCAGACTCCAGTGCAGCGTAGAAGCTATCTTCCTTGGCTTCCGCACGAGCCAGGTGACCCTTGCCAGTAGCGGTGATCTGAATACGGTCAGAGCGGTCTGCACGGCGCGGATTCGGCTCGTGCTGGAGCTCCACGTGGAAGAAGGTCAAAGTCGGGTCGAGGCGCTCAATCTTCGCCAGCTTCGCCTTAACACGATCTGCGAAGTGCTCTGGAACCTCAACATTGCGCCCGGTGATGGTCACCTGAGCGTTCGGGCTGAGTACCTCGTTGTTGTCAGCAGGTGTGGACACTTGCTACCTACCTCCCGGTATGGCCACCGCCCTTCCGTGAGCGGGATTACTCACGGCGTCTACGGTGACGAGTCTTTCTGCACCCCCAGGATACAGTTCCGGGGGTAACCAATGCCACGTTCCCCTCGTTTATTTTTCGCTTGCCGACGACACCCCCTGCGTCTACGCCCGGGCGAGCACCAACACCATGTCGATGCGAATCCCCAATGACGCTGCCACCAACTCGGTTTCCGCTGCAGTGGCACCAGTGGTGGCCACATCATCAACCAGAATTACTGTCGCCTGCGCACAGCGTTGTCGCAGCTTGTCGCTAATTCCGCGCTTGAATTGCGTCAGCGGCACAATGTGGCCAGAAAGATTTCGTCTGCGTTGAGAAGCCCCCAGCTCCGCGGAATCCCGCGTGCGCCCGCCAATGCGCACCAGGGGCAATACCGAACTGGAGGGGAGCTGACTGCAAGCAAAGTCGCAGGCAATTGTTACCGGGTCCCCACCCCGTTGTCGACGGGATGACGATCTTGTCGGCGCGGGAATCAAAATGACGGGGGTAATTTCCGGGGGCATTATATGGCCATCAGAGGCCAGCCTTCGTACCGCAGCGGCGAACACGGCCCCCATGATTCGTCTGGCTTCACCACTGCCCCGTTCTTTGGCCGACAAAATGAGATGTCTCCTCGCACCCGAGTACGGACCGCAGGTCCACGCTGCTGCGCGTAACGCAGCCCGCGGTGAAAACCGCACTGGAGGTTGCTGAAGATCGTCCTTGCAACCGCGACACAGCGCCCCGGAGCAGCCGCACACCGGACAGGTTTCCGGTATCACGAGGCCGATCGCGTCGCGAGTGACGTCGTAAAGCGCGCGCAGAAATTCCTGCGATGACCTCCCCTGCGCCATTAATCCCCTCCCCGATTTGCGCTTATTCCACAGACACCGGGGCCATTCGACCGCGCGCACCCGGAACCTGGCGCCAGAACTGCTGCTGCCCCTCGCTGGAGATCAGCTCCATGACACCGGTGGCATCCAATGCGTAACGCTTCGACGAGGTCGCGGTAACTACAGGAATTGGCGGTGTCAGGTTGAGCTTCGGCAGAACGGAGCTAGTCGCACCGTCCGGGAAGGCACTCCACATCGGGGTGTCTCCGCTGTAACCACCCACCGTGACCGTTTGATTCGGCGACCACGTCAGCGACACCGGGGAAACGTTTTCAGGGAGCGGCAGAGCACGCGGGTGCGTCAACTTCCACGGTTTATCGTCATGCCTTTCGATGGTGGCGATATAGACTTCACCAGCGATAATCATCGCTACCTGCGTGCCTGAAGAATCGACGCGGAATTCAGAAATGCCGGCGCTCGGGCGCCCCGTGCCTTCGCCGCCGTCAAGAAGGTGGCTGAGCTCAGAGGTATCAACCTCCTCCTGCTGAATCCGGGACGACGTCGACTGCCGAACCAGACGTACGACGGTTGTACCGTCCTTCACCGTCCAGACCGCCTCGGCATCTGGAGACCATGTCGGACGGGTGAGGCTCTCGCCAGTCAGCACAGGAACCGGCTGATCTTGTATTCCGCCCAGCATCAATGTGGACTCCCCGAGGTCGTACGAACCGGCACGACCATCCACGGCCGAACGGAACACGGCGGCAATAAGCTCGCTGCCATTGGGGTTGGTGCCCACTGCCGCGGAAAACACCGCAGTGCTGCCGCTGGCGGTCCAGCCGCGTCCCACAGGTGTAGCGTGGCCGTCAGCAATCTCGTAGATACCGCTGCGGTCGACCGTCCGCAACGGTGCGTTATCAGCCGGTAGATGATTCGGGTCGTAGAGCTGGATTGCGTCAGTGTCCTTCGTCCACGGCTCGTCGTGGCTGGCAACCAGTGGTTCGCCGTCGGCCATGAGGATCCACGGACCACGGAAATCTGCCGAGTCGAGAGTCCAGATAATCTGCGCCGCGAGCATGACACGCAGTTCCTCGGAAACATCACCCAACCCGGTGATTTCGACCCTGCGACCGTCCGCGTTGGACACAGGTCCTGCTTCCACCGCAATTGAGGCATTGGGCTTGAGCACGGTGGTGACGCCCGGTCGCAGTGGTGCTGATGGTCCGTTCTTCAGCTTTGTCAACAGATTGGTCGCGCCATCGGTGACGCCACGATAGAGCCAACGACGATCTGTGACCAAATGATTACCCGCCGGATCGAGGAAATAGATATTGCGAGGCACATTGTTTTCCAGGAATGCCTGACGCTCCATGACAACACCGTCGGGCAGCGAGGAAATGCGCCACTGCCCATCCGAACCAAGCTTCATCTCCACGGTTTCCTCATAGTCACCGGACTGGGGCTCATACGCACCATCAGTACCGAATTGACCAACGCTGCGACCTCGGGCAACGAAGGACTGTCGCGATCCTCCTTCATCCCTCTGGGCGATGAGGTTGACACCGTCGAGAATGCGGGCACTATCCTGCGGTTTCCAACTGGCCGCAAGTTCCGGGGTCATGAAGGCACGCATAGCTTGAAAATCATCAACCGGATGCGCGGCCGCGGCGAAAAAGTCGCGCAGGACAATGTCTGCATTGACATTCGGTCGTGGCTGAGGAACTTCAATACGAACTTGGGGCGGCTCAAACGGACGCAGCACCTGGGGGCTGGTGTTTCTCGGAATGGTGGTACATCCTGCGGCCGTGCCCAAAATGATCACTGAGCTAAGCGCCACTGTCTTACGCAGGACGCGACGAGCCTTTGACTGTTGCTGCGCCGTCATTTAAATATCCTCCTCTCGTGCCTGTCGGGATTCGCTATCGCTAGTCGGCTGCCCCTTACCCTGATCCTGGCTCTTGACTTGCGGTGCAATCGAATCCGATTCCAACTCCCGTGCACCAATTTCCTGCTGATGCGGAATCTGATCGGGCAGCGGCGGAACTTCCAGGCCGAGCGGATGCTCACCGAAGCTCGCATCAGGCTCCAGTGGCACAGTCAGGCGGAAACAGCTACCGACCGTCGGCACGCCAAATGCCTCCAGTTCCCCACCATGCAATTGTGCGTCCTCACGCGCGATCGCCAAGCCAAGTCCGGTCCCGCCGGTGCGTCGGACACGCGAGGGGTCAGCGCGCCAGAACCGGTTAAACACCAGCTCTTGCTGTTCCGGCTTTAGCCCCACACCGTGGTCAACTACCGTAAACGAAACCGCGGAATCGCTCGCCCGCACTGTGACATCCACCGGATTGCCCTCACTGTGATCAACAGCGTTGGCCATAAGATTGCGTAGCACGCGCTCGATACGACGCGAGTCGACTGTTGCCATTACCGGCTCATCGGGCAGGTGGAAGCGGATGGGCGTACCGGTCTCCTTAGCCACGACTGTTACCTGCTGATAGGCAGCATCCACACAGCGACGGACATCGACCTTTTCTGCAGACAGGTCAGCAACGCCGGCATCGTGGCGTGAGATCTCAAGCAGGTCATTGAGAAGCATCTCAAAACGCTCAAGCTCCTCATTCATCAGCTCAGCTGCGCGGCGAGTCGCCGGATCGAGGTCCTCAGCGCCGTCAGCAATAAGGTCGGCGGCCATACGCACCGTGGTCAGAGGCGTCCTCAACTCATGCGAGACATCGGAGGTGAACTGTCGCTGCAGACTGCCGTATTCCTCCAGCTGTCTAATCTGCGTCGACAGCGATTCGGCCATCTTGTTAAAGCTCATGGCCAGTCGCGCCATGTCATCTTCACCCTGCACGACCATGCGTTCGCGCAAGTGGCCGTCGGCAAAGCGCTGGGCAATCTGGGCGGCGGAACGCACTGGTGTCGTCACCTGATTGGAGAAGAACCAAGTAATACCGCCGAGAAGCGCCATGATGACTACTGTCGCACCGGCGAGGAGACCACGAACCAACTTAATAGTCGATTCCTCTGCAGCCATAGAGGTGACCAGATAGAGCTCGAGCCCATCAACCGAGGTAGAAGTAGGGCTACCGATAATTAACGCCGAGTACGTATCGCCGCGGTTATCAGTGACTTGGCGTACCTGATACGCAATTTGCCCTTGTCGGACTACTTCATGCAATCGTTCTGGAACATCGGCCTTAATCGGCGATGAAGCCAACACCGTGCCTCGTGGCACCGGCGCCACGAGCAGCGGTTCATAACTTGTCAGTGGCGCAGCACCGGAACCGGCTGCACGGTTCACAAGGGCATCGCGCCCCACGTTGAGAAGAGCTTGCAGCTCGTTGGACGAAGAGTTCTCAATCGCCTGCTCCACCACCGCGCGAGCACGGTCAATTTCCTCGTCGGCAGCGGTAACCTTTGCGTCGATAAGCCGCTGGGTAACAATAGTCGCCAGCGCGAAACCGAGTACCGCAATCACCATCGCGCTCAGTACCACCACAGAGGTCAGAATGCGCGCTTGGATAGACGTGCGCCAGAGTGTAACCGCCCAGGTCACTCCCCTATTGGTGAAGTCTCGAAGCTTCGTTATTAATCGACGCAAGAATCGGCTCCCACTAAAGCTGACTGGCCTTGTTTAGTCACCCGTCTTGTACCCGACACCGCGGACGGTCAGCACAATCTGGGGGTTTTCCGGATCCAGTTCGATCTTCGAGCGCAGACGCTGAACGTGAACGTTGACGAGTCGAGTATCCGAGGTGTGCTGATATCCCCAGACCTTTTCCAACAACTCATCACGGGAAAAGACCTGCTTCGGACGGGATGCAAGAGTGTGCAATAGGTCAAACTCCAACGGGGTCAGAGAAATCTCCTTGCCATCACGGAACACGGCGTGACCGGGCACGTCGATAGTCAAGTCGCCGACCTCGAGAGTCTCACTCGGGCTGTCCTCTTGACGACGCAGCCGAGCGCGCACGCGCGCCACGAGCTCCTTCGGCTTAAAGGGCTTCGTGACATAGTCATCCGCACCGGATTCCAGGCCGAGGACCACATCAACCGTGTCGGTCTTCGCAGTCAACATGATGATCGGCACCGCCGATGTCTCTCGCACAGTGCGACAGACATCGACACCACTCATGCCCGGCAACATGAGATCCAGCAGAATCAAATCTGGGTTCTCCCGCTCTGCTGCCTTGACAGCTTCGAGGCCATCGTCGACTACTACTGTGTCGAAGCCCTCGCGCTCCATCACCATCGTGAGCATTTCGGCGATGGCCGGATCATCATCAACAACCAGGATTTTTGAGCTCATGCGTCATATTCTAAACGTAAAGCTATCTAGTTCTGTAGTTTCCCGTTGAGGTGGCTAGCGCAGGCGTGCACTGATCCATTCCACAAGGCGGTCCGCCCCATCGTCCCCCGTAAGCATCAGCCATGGTGACTGCCACGAGCCTTCCGCGAACTTCTGGTACGCCGCTAGTGTGCGCTCCTGCAAACCCGAGTCCTTTTCGTAGGCATCCCTCGTTCGCTGCACATCAGAGGCTTCCCGCTTGCGTGCGCGGTCGGCTGCCACTCCCACCGACGTGGCCAGACAGACCTGAACGTCGGGAAGCGGAAGTTGGAAATCTCCGAATTCGGTCTTCTCAATCCACCCGACAATCGCCGGATCCTGTGTGCGCGCCAGGGAGTATGCCGCGTTGGATGCGACGTAGCGATCGATAATCAGAACATCGTTCTCGCGCGCTGCATCAACAATCGCTTCACGACGTTCTTTGCGGTCCAGAGCGAACAGGAGTGCCATTGCCCAAGCGGAGTCCGCGGTGTCGCCGAGCTGACCGTGCAAGGCTTGATCGGCGAAATCAGCGAAGATTGTCTGCCGGTACGCCGGAAAGGTCATCGAAGAAACGGAGTGTCCTTGACTTCGGAGTTGATTGGTAACAGCTGTGACAAGCGTGTTCTTGCCAGCACCGTCGATTCCTTCGACTGCGATAATCAAATTCTTCTCCTCGCACACATGGCTGCGGCCTAGCCTTGGCTAGAACTAGTAGCGGTAGTGCTCTGGCTTATACGGGCCCTCGACGTCAACGCCGATGTATTCGGCCTGTTCCTTGGACAGTCGGGTGAGCTCACCGCCGAGTGCCTCGACGTGAATGCGAGCGACCTTCTCATCCAGAATCTTCGGCAGACGGTGGACAGTGTTGTCGTACTTATCACCGTTGCAGTAGAGCTCAATCTGCGCGATTGTCTGGTCGGCGAAGGAGGTCGACATTACGAAGGACGGGTGTCCGGTGGCATTACCCAGGTTGAGCAGGCGCCCCTCGGAAAGCACAATCAGAGAGCGTTCCTCGCCGTCAGCATGCGGGAAGATGTACTCGGTGACCTGCGGCTTGATCTCCACACGACGGACATCATCGCGGTGGTGCAGGCTATGCATGTCGATCTCGTTGTCGAAGTGGCCGATGTTGCCCAGCAGCGCGTGGTTCTTCATCTGCTGCATGTGCTCGAAAGTGATGACGTCCTTGTTGCCTGTGGCGGTGATGACAATGTCGACATCTGCGATGACGCTCTCAGTAGCGACGACGTCGAAACCGTCCATCAATGCCTGCAATGCGTTAATCGGGTCGGCCTCGGTGACCTGAACGCGAGCGCCCTGACCCGCCAGCGCCTCCGCGCAGCCCTTTCCCACATCGCCGTAACCGCAAACCAGCACATTCTTGCCGCCAACCAGCATGTCGGTACCGCGGTTGATGCCGTCCAGAAGGCTGTGGCGGGTGCCGTACTTGTTATCGAACTTGGACTTGGTGACCGCATCGTTGACGTTCATGGCCGGGAATGGCAGCACGCCCTGCTCTGCGAAGTGGTAGAGGCGGTGGACACCAGTGGTGGTCTCCTCTGTGACACCCTTGACCGACTTTGCAATTCGGTGCCAACGGCCGGCATCCTTCTCCAAGCTGGCGCGAAGCATGTCCTTGAAGGCAATAAACTCGTCCGAATCCGACTCTTCTGCAGGCGGCACCAGGCCAGCATCCTCGAATTCCATACCCTTAATGACAGCCATGGTGGCGTCGCCGCCGTCGTCCAGAATCATGTTGGCATCTTCATCGCCCCAGTCAAAGATGCGGTCGAGGCACCACCAGTACTCCTCCAGCGTCTCGCCCTTCCAAGCGAAAACCGGAACACCCTGCGGATCCTCCGGAGTGCCGTTTCGCCCAACGACGACAGCCGCAGCGGCCTCATCCTGAGTGGAGAAGATGTTGCACGAGGCCCAGCGGACCTCTGCGCCCAGCGCCGTCAAGGTCTCGATGAGCACTGCGGTTTGAACCGTCATGTGAATGGAGCCGGAAATACGGGCACCGGCCAGTGGCTGCTGCTCTGCGTACTCTTCGCGCAGCGCCATTAGGCCTGGCATCTCGTGCTCAGCCAGACGAATCTGGTGACGACCGGCCTCAGCCAGGGAGAGGTCTGCAACCTTGAAATCAATGTTCTTCGAGGACATGTAACGCTTTCTCTAGATTCTTTGACGTGAGATTCTTCTTAAAGAATCACTACTGGGGACGCGAGAATTACTCTACCGCTTCGACGCAGTTTTCCAGCGCCGCCTGGTCAGACTCACTGAGTTCCCCCAGAAGACTATCGAACACCTCGGAGGCGATAGCCAACGCATCCTCCTCGCTGCCGTGTGCCTCCGAGATTCCCTCCCGAATGAAGCTGTAGTCCTCCACAATGTCACCGCCGCTAAATGGCGCACCATTCCAAATTGCAATAATCACAGCCGCCGCGAGTGCGCATGCTTTCTCATCGCTACTTTCGGAATCCACCCCAATGCGGCCAGCATCAATCAATGCACCAACGCGATCCTGCGAGTCGAGATCCTGAACCTCATCGAACAGTTCAATGACCGAATCGCTACCAAAAACCTCAGTCTCCCAGATGGACATGATAGGTGGCCACGCTCCTTTCGCGCTTCGAACCAATTGCCAGTTTTCGTCTTCGACGAGCGCTTTCCAAAGAGCGCTTTTCGACGAGCCCACGGTAATCTGGCCGCCGACCAAATAGCTGTCGCCTGCACGTACCGCTAGCCGGAAAACCGCATGTGGCCTTACCGAAGTTCTACCCGACTTTTCGCCACTTTTACAGTGCGAGAGACTTATTTAATCCCCTCAACACAATTTTCACCCTAGAGAGAAGATAACGGGCATGTTAAGTTAGTTCCCAGACCTCGTAATGTAACTGTTATCTTTTTCGTTACAGGGCGATTTCACGCATGACACGAAAGGAGTACCTACCATGGTGAAGAAGGCCTTTGGAGCTCTTCTGCTCGCAGCCCTTCCCCTGAGCGTTTCGCTCGTTGGCTGCTCCGATAGCAGTGCTGCCGAGGGGGCGAATCCGGAAAACGCCGGCTCTCAGTCGAAAATGGAGACCTCTGCTCCGCTGCCTCCAGTTCCTAGTGATGCCGAGCTGCAGCAGAGCACTGAATCGAATTCAGATTCCTCGCTGACTGAGACGACTGGCAGTCTGGTACCTCGTCCGACCACGCCATCGAGCACCGAGATTGTAGAGGATCCGTACCTGCCACCGCAGGCGTACATCCCGCCGACTTCCACAAACTCAAGTACGACAACTCCGACGTCGACCACATCAACACCTCCGACGACCACGGAGACCACAGAGCCCACGTCTGACGACGTTTCTTCGCCGACGCCCAGCAAGCCGGTGCCACTGCTACCGGAAGATAACTCGGAAAAGCCGAACGACAGTCTTCCGGAAGGCGACGGTGACGCAGCAGCTGAGCCGAAGCCGCCTTCATCGCAGGCGCAGTCTCAGTCGGGTACGCAAACCACAACTCCGTCCGAGACTCCTCAGAAAACTCCTTCGAACGAGCCGACGTCCCCGAAGGGGCCGACACCTCCGAACAACCAGGCCCCTTCGAAGGAGAAGGACACCGCTGGCGGCAATGGGGCTAGCAATAGCAAGATTTCCCCAATCCCGGAAAAGCCAAAGGACTCCGGATTCCTGGGAAATCTCTTCGATAACGACGAGGACTAACCCACCCGCGGGACGGTCGCGACAAAGACGGTTGCCCCGTCTTGGCGCGCAGTCAGCTCAATATCGGCTGCGTCGACAGCCGGAACCCAGGCCGCATGGCCGCTGGGAACCTCAACCACGGAGTCGTCGTGACGCAACGTAACCGTGCCCGCTGTAGACAGCACAACCGTGGCGGAATCTTCGTCGAGCAGAACATGTTCGCCCGGCTCCAGGTCCCGCGAACGAAGGCGGAACTCGCGCACCGGCGCGTCATAGTCATTCCAGCCATCATCGGTCAGCCGCGACTGCAGCACCGGATCTGGCAGCGGGCGGAAAGAGAGCACGCGCAGTAGCTCTACGACATCGACATGCTTAGAGGTCAGGCCTCCGCGCAGCACGTTGTCGGAGTTGGCCATGATTTCCACGCCCATGCCATTGAGGTAAGCATGCAGCTGTCCCGCACCAAGGTAGATGGCTTCGCCCGGCTGTAAGCGAAGGCGATTAAGCAGCATCGAGCCCAGGACTCCCGGGTCCCCCGGATACTTTCGAGCCAGTTCGCAGGTGGTCTCGGCTACTCGCGAGAACTCCTCGTCCTCGCCACTGTAATCCGCGCACTTGGCAGCCACGGCTTCGACCAGCTCATCGAGGACATCCTGGGGCAACGTCAACCACGTTGTAAACAATGCCCGCAGAGCGCTCTCGTCATCGGCGGCATCGAGCAGTCCCATGTAGTGGTCGAACTCCGGTACCGCCAGCGCCGCGAGCAACTCCTTCGTGCGCTCCACCGGGCGGAATCCGGCCAACGCGTCGAAGGTAGTCAGGGCGACAATGAGTTCTGGCTTGTGGTTATTGTCCCGGTAATTGCGGAAATGTGCAGTGGCCGGAATGCCCTCCGCATTTTCGCGTGCAAATCCCTCCTGAGCTTCTGCCAAGGTGGGGTGTGCCTGCAGCGACAGCGGCTCATCGGCTGCGAGCAGTTTCAACAGGAACGGCAGCCTGCCGTTGTCGGTGTCAATTGCGCATCCGAGCGCAGCCGCCGGATCCTGCGCAATGAGCTCATCCAGCGGCGTGCCGGCTACGGTGGCCGATGCCAGTGCATGCGCACCAAACCACAGTTCCGCCCAGGGCTTCGATGTGGGAGCGTCCGCACCGGTGATTCTCGCCAAATGTGTACGAGACCCCCAGGGGTACGACTGCAGCACGGGGTCCAACAGCTCCATGCCCGTATCACTCCTCTAATAGTCACTACTGGCGCAAGCACGCCAATCTCACCGAAGCCCCAAAAGCCTTCGGTGACACCCGGCGATTACGCAGAAAACGCCGCAATCGCACCAACTCTGGCTGCAGTAACACATACTTCAACCAGTGGATGATGAGTCTCCGCATCGAGCGCAGGGCACTCCACACGAGCCCATCCAGCTTCGCCGTAGTGGTCCCGGTAGTGGCTCACATTGTTCGGCGCAGCTAAAACAATCGCCCCCAACGGTAGCACTGTCGCCCCTTCATCCCCACCATCAATGAACGGGTCATAGAAAATATCCCGGCTTGCCTGGGGTTCTGCAGCGAGCAATGCGCCCACGCTAAGAGACAATTCGCTTATCGACGACGCTGCCGAGACCACGCCTGCCTCGAGCATCTGTAACGATGCCAGCTCCGCTACCGGCGCCAGCGCCGAGGTCGTCGACACTGCAAGCATTCTGCGGCCTGCCACCCACTGCGCTACCTGCCGCGCGGGGTTAACTGTTTCATCTCGCTGCGGAGCACAAGCGGCAATATCGGCGTCCACCGCATCGGCGACTTCCTCGACTATCCCAGCCGGAGCCAGAGCGGTGGCGCCACATTCGGTGAGCGCGCTGGCGATGGCACCGACATAGGCGGTAAAGGACGCCGACTCCGCCATCGCCGGGCGCGGAACCACAACCGTATCGGGGCTACCTGCGGCACGCAATGGCCCTTCACCGGGATCCACCACGACCGTGGCTGCTCCTCGCCTATGAGCTTCAGCCAGAGCTGCACCGAGTGGGCTGCCGGGGTTGTCGTCACAGACGATGACCAAATCGAGGGCGCCGACATAACTGGGCAACTGATGCGCAATTACGACCGGGCAGCGGATGTCGTCGGCAAGCGCGCGCACGGATTCGGCGGCGAGCTGCGCCCGACGATTTCCCACGAGGATGACCGCGCTGCGCGGCAGTGGAAGTTGAGCAAACGCTCCCCCGCGAGTCGCGGAGGCAGCAGCTCTGAGACCTGCGCCGGCAGTGGCCATACGGTAGAACAGGGCCTCTTGGCGCGGGTTATGAGAGGAGTCGAATGACGAGGTCATACTCCCAAGCATGCCTGAAAACGGGCGTGTGGGGTTGATTAACCGCGGATGATGCCGAGAACTTCGTCGACAAGAGCGTCGACCTCAGCACGCGTCGGCGCCTCGACGTTCAGACGCAGCAGCGGCTCCGTATTGGAGGCCCGGACGTTGAACCACGCCTTGGAGTCCGCCAGCTCAATGGTCAGGCCATCCATCCAGTCCGAGGACTCGGTGCGATCGGCAAAGGCAGTCTCGATTTCCTTCTGCTTTGCCTGCTGCTCCTCTGCGCTGCCCAGGCGGGAATTAATCTCGCCGGAGGCCTCGTAGCGGTTGTACTCGGCCATGAATTCGCTCAGTGGCTTGTCCTGCTCTGCCAGTGCGGCCAGGACGTGCATGGCGGCGAGCATGCCGGAGTCAGCGTTGAAGAATTCCTTGAAGTAGTAGTGTGCCGAATGCTCGCCACCAAAAACAGCACTGTGCTCGGCCATTTGCGCCTTAATAAAGGAGTGCCCAACACGGGTACGAACCGGGGTTCCGCCGTTTTCCACAATCATCTCCGGCACGACGTGCGAGGTAATCAGGTTATGGATGATAGCCGCGCCCGGGTTCTGCTCCAGGTAGCGGGTGGCCACCAACGCACAGATGGCCGATGGGCTGACCGGGTTGCCCTTCTCGTCGACGACGAAGCAGCGGTCAGCGTCGCCATCGAAGGCAATACCGATGTCTGCGCCCTGCTCCACCGTGAACTTCTGCAGGTCAACGAGGTTGGCGGGCTCCAATGGGTTGGCCTCGTGATTCGGGAAGTTGCCGTCGAGCTCAAAGTAGAGGTCAGCAACATCCATGTCTTCCCCGAGCACTGCCGGGACTGTCAGTCCCCCCATACCGTTACCGGCATCGACTGCGATCTTCAGGCGACGGCCAGAGCGGATGTCGACCAGCCCATGGAGGAACGCCGCGTAATCCTGCAGAACATCCTCGTGATCAATTTCGCCCGGAGTGCCGGTGTACTCCGGGATTCCGTCGACAAGCAGATCCTTAATCTGAGCAAGCCCTGTCTCCTGCCCGATCGGGCGGGCGAGCGAACGGCACATCTTGATGCCGTTGTATTCAGCTGGGTTGTGGCTGGCAGTGAACATCGCGCCCGGGCATTCCTTTACTCCGGAGGCGAAATACAGCTCGTCCGTAGAGGTCAGGCCGAGCAGGGTGACGTTGAGCCCCTGTGCAGCCGCGCCGTCGGCGAAACTAGCCGCCAACTCCGGTGAGGACTCACGCATATCGTGGCCAACTACGGCACGTGTTGCGCCCTCTGAACGCATGATGTGTCCGAAGGCGGCGCCGATGGCTCCGACAAGATCCGCGTCGATGCCCTCACCGACAACACCGCGCACGTCATAGGCCTTGATGACGGCATCCAAATCGGAACGATTGTAAGTGCCCACGAAAAACCTCTCTGGGTAAGTATCAGTTTTGTGAAAAAATGATACTAGCCACAGAGAGGCTCTCACAAAGAAATGCCGCGGCAAGATGGCATGAGCTGGGGCACGGCGCCCGGCCCGTTAGTCGTCCGAATCCTCCGGATCGCGAACTACATGCAGGTGACCGCGCGCGGATTTCCGCGTCGACGGGTGACGGCTGGAATCAATCTTGTAGGTCTGAGGACGGTTGTCGACCTCATCCCGCAGCACCAGGCCAGTCGCGTTGCGGCCAGCCTCACGGACGGCTTCCGCCAGTGCGGTCAAATCATCATCGTCCTGGGCGGGCGTCGGCACGTCGTAACGCACGAGCTCCCAACCCAGCGGTGCGGTGATGGAACGCGCGTGCTTCTCACAGAGATCCCAGCTATGCGGTTCGGACGCGGCGGCGAGCGGACCCACCACAGCCGTCGACTCCGCGTAGGCATACGTCAACGTAGCTACGGCAGGTTTGCCACAGCCGGGCCGGCAACAACGTCTAAAAACACTCACGGCATCAAAGTCTAGACCCTAACTTTAAGTTTCGATAGTTTTTCTCCCACTCGGGCGTTTTTCGCTTTCCGACGCTCCCCCGGGGCACCCCAGCCTTACCCAGTAAACCTGCGACATGGCCGGAAGCTGACCTCACCCACGTTGACGATCCAACCGATTAAGCTCAACAAATATGAATTCATCGGCTTATACTCCGCGCTCTTTGCGACGCTCACTGCGACGCGGTCGCGGACCTCGGGGACCTCTGTTGCCGCCGGAAGTACCTCGTTGGAAGAGCCGTTCAGAAGCTTTTGACCAGGCGGTTATTGACGCCTACGCCCCATTGGATCAGCGCTGGTCCCGACAACTGTCACACCTGGACATCGCCATCGACACGATTCCTCGCATGCAGTTGCGCCCGGACATGTACTTCCCGGAAGAGATTGTCGCTGATGGACCTGTTCCGCTGGGACGACTTATCCCTGCTGGCATTGACCGCGTAGGCAACCCCACCCGCCCCTGCGTAGTAGTGTTCCGCCGCCCCATTGAGCGCCGTGTCTCGGGCCGAGTGGAACTGGACCAGATGCTGCAATATGTACTGATCCGCCTGGTGGCGGTATATCTGGGCATTGACCCGGTTGAGGTGGACCCTAGTTTCGACGAGAACTTCCTGTAGAAAGCTTTCTCCTAGGGAGCTCTCTAGAGAGCAGGAAAAACTCGTTCACCGAAAAATCCCCCAGGGTATTACCCAAGGGGAAACTGCGAGGTCGAGCGAAGGATAAAATGCAGACCCGGCTGCCCTAGCCAATCTGCCGCTTCAAACGGCGGCGCTCACGCTCAGAGAGGCCGCCCCAAATACCGAAGCGCTCATCATGCTCGAGAGCAAACTCCAGGCATTCATCTCGCACACCACAAGCACGACAAATACGCTTTGCTTCGCGAGTAGATCCACCCTTCTCAGGGAAGAAAGCTTCTGGATCGGTCTGGGCACACAGAGCTTGCTCCTGCCAGTCCTGATCGACGGCTTCAAACAACCCCGAAAGGTCATCTGCCCACTCTGTCAACGGCCGAGGCTGGTTTTCAGAGGAGCTATCATTCACAGCGATGTCACCCGCATTCGTCTCACTATCCACAGCAGAGCCGCCATCAAACATGCTGGACTTTTCCATGCCGAGGGCCTCCTGATGGTTGTTGCTGCGGGTCTTTAAATTGGGCTTAGTGTGCGAAACACACATTTGTGATTACACACGTGTAACCCACCATCGGTCAAGCCGAATAGAGAATTTGCCCCAATAGTTTTCATTGCCCCTGAAGCCCCTCCCCCCGCGTTGGGGATTAAGTTCAGGTTGAAGGATGGTGCCCGAACCCCAAACCTGCCACCTGAACTCAATCACATTCGCCACATGCCTCTCACCAGCAACTTTGACGACACTTCGGCAACTCTAATCAGATATTGCCGACAAAAGTCTGACACGCCGAAGGCTGCAGACTAGACATCCGTCGAAAAACGTACTCCGCGATCGGGGATCTGGACGCCCGGCCACACACGGATACCGTTGATCAATTCACAGCGCGCACCAACGACGGCACCCTCGCCGATAATGGCATCACTGATGACCGTTCGCGGGCCGATATCGGCGCCATCGGCAATCACAGAGCGCTCGATCACAGCACCGGCACCGATGCGTGCGCCGTCGAAGATCACCGATTGATCAATCCGAGCTCCCGCACCAATCTCCGCCCCACGGCCGACAACAGAGCCACCGTAGAGAAGAGCACCGCCACCGACCGACGCAGATTCGTCGACAAGCGCTTCGCCGTGCTTACCCTCTAGAAGTGGTGACGGCGCGATACCGCGGACCAAATCGGAGGAGCCGCGGACGAAGTCGCCCGGAGTCCCCATGTCACGCCAGTAGGCGTAATCAACGTGACCGTAGACGTTCATACCGCGGTCAAGCAGCGCTGGGAAGATTTCACGCTCAACGCTGATGGGGCGACCAGCCGGAATCGACTCGATAATCTCGCGGCGGAACACGTAGATACCGGCATTAATCTGATCGGTCGGCGGATCCTGGGTCTTCTCCAGGAACTCCAGGACGCGCCCATCCTCATCGGTCGGAACACAGCCGAACGCGCGTGGATCCGGCACACGGACGAGGTGCATCGTAACGTCCGCATCCTTCTCCGCGTGGGTGCCCAACACCGCGCGCAAGTCGGTACCGCCGAGGACATCGCCATTGAAAATCATTGCGGTGTCATAGCGCAGCTTGTCTAGGACGTTTCGGATACCGCCACCGGTACCCAGCGGCTCAGCCTCAAAGACGTATTCAATTTCGAGACCCAAATCCGAACCGTCGCCGAAGTGTTCTTCAAATACTTCAGCTCGGTAGGAGGTACCCAATACCACGTGCTTCATACCTGCTGCACGAATGCGGCCAAGCAGGTGCTCCAGGAATGGATGCCCTGCCGTGGGCAGCATCGGCTTCGGCGTATTCACAGTAAGGGGGCGCAAACGCGTACCTTGCCCGCCGACCAGAATGACAGCGTCAGTCTGTTCAGCCAACGTGGCTCCCGCCTGCTGTGCAGCATCCGCTCCCGGCTGGAAGGCGGAGCCATTCCCAGCACTCGGACGAACTTCGGTAGTCATGAAATCGGTAACTTTCTTCGATGGATTATTCCAACAGTTAATTAATTCCTACGCTTTTTGACCGCGATTATGACTTTGCCACGCAGGAACAGCCCCAAACGCAATGCCAGTCGCACAGGTGCCAGCGCCGGCCCCGGCAGGCGATCTGACATAAAACGGTATGCCGACTCGTGATGGGCCTTTACAGTAATTTCTGGGTGCTTACTGGCAGAATGCCCCTGCGCGTGACGAATCTCTGCACGAGGACAGAAAATATTCCTCCAACCAGCCTTGCCCAGTCGGTCGCCCAAATCCACGTCCTCCATGTACATGAAGTAGCGGGTATCAAAGCCATCAATCTGGTCGAACGCATCCCATCGCAGCAGCAGGCATGCGCCCGACAACCAGCCGGCCGGTCGCTGGCGATCCATATCCGCGTCATCCCGATAGCGCCGTGAGAAAGGGTTAGTAGGCCAGATGTCGGCGAGCAGCGCGTGTCCGATACCGCTGACAAGCTCAGGAACCGCGCGTGCCGACGGGTACACGCTGCCATCCGCCTCGCGAATCAGCGGACCAATCGCTCCGGCTTTGGGATTGCGCTGCGCGCATTCCAACAGAACATCGATTGCGCCAGGGGCAAACACCACGTCAGGGTTGACCAGCATGACGTAGTCAGGATTAATCTCACCGGCACGGCGAGCCCGTCCCAGCTCCGCAATGCCACGGTTGGCGGCCGCGCCATAGCCAATGTTGCCGCCGGTGCGCAGAAGCTGAACATCCGCTCCGGTCTCCTTAGCCCGAGCTTCTTCCTTCTCCACGGAACCATCCGTCGAGCCGTTGTCGGCCATGATCAGACGCGTGGAGGCACTGGCGGCGGAGCCCAGCGAATCCACCAGCTTGCTCAGGTGCTCACCGGGCGAAAAGGTCACGGTGACCACACCGAGCGGAAGCTGCGAGGGTTGCGGGGAATTCGAGGTTGCATTCACAAACCTAGACCCTAGGTCAGGACTGCCCGCAAAGTGTCCTGCCACTCCGGAAGTGAATGTAGACCTACCTCACTCCATGCGGAACCATCCAACACGGACCAGGCCGGACGCGGGGCCGGACGAGGGAACTCACTGCTGGTACACGCCACCACACGCTGTGGATCGTGACCGATGAGCCGAAACACTTCGCGAGCCACTTCGAACCATGTTGACTCACCGCTGCCCGTGACATGGAAGGTGCCGGTCGGTGCGCTGCTCGGTTCGGACAACACGCGATCGCACAACTCCCAGATAGCTCCGGCGAGGTCACCAACAAAGGTGGGGTTGCCGTGCTGATCGTCAACGACCTTAATAATTGCCGGATTGCCCTTGTCATCAGTCGCCGTCTCCGCCAGACGCATCATCGTGGAGACGAAGTCCTTGGCCTCTGGCTGTGTGGGGCCCGACCAGACCCACGCCGTACGCAAAATAGCGGAACGCGCGCCCGAATCACGCACATTGTTCTCCCCCACTAACTTGGTACGTCCATACATAGTCTGAGGTGCGGTGAAATCATCAACTCGCAGCGCTCGGCGCTGCCCCGTCATCTCATCGATTGCTACATCACCGAAGACATAGTCGGTGGAGATGTGAATGAGATACGCGTCTTCCTTTTTCGCCCGAGCCGCCAAGTACTTCGGTCCGAGTGCATTGATTAGGTGTGCCGAACCGGGATCGGATTCTGCACCATCGACATCGGTCGCCGCTGCCGCGTTAATGATGATGTCGACGTCGTCAAGCAGAGGCGTTGCCTCCACAGCATCCGAATCAGTGATATCCAACTGTGCCCGCGTAAGAGCGAGCACCTCAACATCGGCGGCGAAAGAATCACGCTGAAGCGCAGTACCCAGCTGTCCAGCAGCACCAGTTATGGCGACAATGGGACGCCGCGAATTGCTGTGGGTTGGTCCATGAGTGGCGAAATGCGAGACTGATATTTCAGACATATTCTTCTTTATCACTATCGTAGATACGATTGACACTGTGTTGAGGTGCAACCGGATACGGATTGACACTGTGTTGAGGTGCCACCGCACACGGTTGGACGGTTAAGGTTTATGTAGTTTCCGCAGCTGCTTACTGCTCTCCACGATGTGTGGAATGCCCACGCAGACATGCAGCACAAATTATATTTTCGAAAACGGTTTAAGAGGAGCCCCGGTTTGAGCAGCCACACGCCACGCGCGCGTCACGCACGCGATATTCAAGCGCCACCGTCCTCTGCAGAGAGTACCGCCCAAGCTTGGCCGCCGATGCTGCGCAATGCGCTTGTGCTGCTCTCGGCCATTATCCTGGTTATTTCCGCAGTTGGCTGGTGGACACTCGGTAGGACCACCGACAACTTGGGTTCGGGTGGCGACTTCGGTCTGGGCAGTGAGAAGGACGGTGCAACCGATATTCTGCTCGTCGGCTCCGACTCCCGCACCGATGCCCAGGGCAACCCGCTGACTCCGGAAGAAGTTGAGCTTCTGCGTGCCGGCGACGAAGAAGCCACGAATACAGACACGATTATTGTGATTCGTGTTCCTGCCGATGGTTCTTCAGCGACGGCAATTTCCATTCCGCGCGATACCTATGTCCACACCAATCGCCTAGGCAACACAAAGATCAATGGTGTCTACGGCAATACAAAGCAGATGGTGGAAGAAGAACTCGCAGGAAGCGGGGCCTCGCCGGAAGACATTGAGCGTCGCTCGACTGAGGCCGGGCGCAGAGCTCTGATTGAAACCATTAGCGACCTCAGCGGTATCACCGTTGACCACTACGCAGAAGTTGGCCTGCTCGGCTTCGTCCTGCTCACCGACGCCATCGGCGGTGTCGATGTATGTCTGAATGAGGCTGTCTACGACGAGTTCTCGGGTGCAGATTTCCCAGCGGGCTCACAGACATTGAAGGGCGCCGACGCGCTCTCATTCGTCCGCCAGCGCCATGGTCTGCCCCGCGGTGACCTCGACCGAATTACTCGCCAGCAGGTCTTCATGGCCTCGTTCACCAATAAGCTGCTCGGCGCTGGCACGCTGTCTAATCCCGCGAAGCTGTCTGAACTGGGCAACGCCGTCCAGCGTTCGGTGGTGCTCGACGACAACTGGGATGTCACCGGATTTGCCACCCAGATGCAGGGCCTCAGTGGTGGCAACGTGAAGTTTGAAACTATCCCGGTGACCTCGATTGACGGTGTCGGTGACTATGGCGAGTCGGTGGTCACAATCGATAAGGGCCAGGTTCACAAGTACTTCGAGACCCTGCTGGGCACCAAGGAAGAAAAAGCTCCGGCGAAGGAAGAAGACGAAAAGAAGGCTGACCCCAACGCGGCTGAAACTACGGTCAGCGTTTACAACGCCACAGGCATTGAAGGTTTGGCCAGCGGCGTCTCAGGTTTCTTAACGGAAAAGGGCTACACCCAGGGCGAGGTCGGCAACGCTGAGTTCGCCGGCGTTGCCTCCAGCCAGATCAATGCGGCTGACCCAGAGGATCCGGCAGCGCAGGCCATCTCTGAGGCACTCGGTGGCGTACCGATTGTCCACGATCCATACCTCGACCCGCACCACATCTCAGTGACAATTGCCGGTGACTACGAAGGCCCGGGATTGACATCAGAGGGAATGGCCGCTGATTCGGGCGACGGTGCCGAACCCGCGCCTGAAGTCGAAGATGGTTCCAATGGCGATGTCATCGGCCAGGAAGGCGGGGCAATTCCGCAGGAAGATCGCCCCGCTATCGACGCCGCCGGCGTGACCTGCGTGAACTAGGCCCGTCCCTTCGGGGAGACCTCAGCGACATGTTCGATGAGGTTATATTCCTCAATTGCGGCCAAGGCCTCCTTGGCCTCCTGTTCGTCCAGCACGTTCATGATGAACCCGTTCTGGACGAACACCCAATCACCTGCCACCAGCTCAGGCACGTACATTGCCGAGCATTGCCGCTTCTGCCCCGCCATATCCACCGTCGCCATCGGCAATGGACCATCGGCGATTGCCAAAACCCGGGCAGGAATTCCAAGACACATCGTGTTACTTCGTCCTCTCCACTACAGTCGGGCGTCCGCCGAACCAGGGCTATCCGTTGTTATATTGTCCGCAGGTGCACCGGCATGTTCCTGCATCGTGAATGTCATCACTCCCGCAGGTGCCGAACTACACGGTAGGCACGGATCAGCGGCCCAAATCGACTTCTCGACCCCCGCAGTCTCCCCGCCACCGCACAGCTGCTCGGTAAGCATACGCGTCAGCCAGGGTTCATTCTGCGCAGTCGGTGTCATAATCTGACAATCCGTAATGATGCCGTCAGCTCCTGCCGTATAACGATGCACTAACAGCCCACGTGGCCCGTCAATCATCCCGACACCACTGCGATGTCCTTCAAAGTCAGCATTCTCAATCGCCGTCGCAGCATTCGGATTGCACACATGGTCGCCGAGCAGCTCCCCGTCGGCAAGCACCCGCTTCGCCCAGGCCACGGTGTCGGCGAGAAGCTGGCGTTGGGCGTCGCGTGGGCTGATTCCACGCTTATCGACGACAACCTGCCTGGAGACCGGCCCCACCCGGTAAAAATCTGCCCGCTGACCTTCACAACCATCCTTGCCCAGCTCCTTCGAGGCATCAAACACCGGCCTGGGAGCGGCATCGCCCGGACGGGATTCCCGAACACGTGTAGGCCAATCAGCAGCCGGGAAAATCTGCGCTGCGGTATCGGTGTCGTGCCGCGCGACTGCCAGGTAATTTCCCAGCGGAGCAAGTTCACCGTCAGCGTCGACGACTGCGACGTCGAGACCGTCAAAAGTATCCGTCCAAGCACCAGAAGCATCGGGGGCGGCAAGAAGCTCCACTTCCTTGATTACCGCCGTCTCAGCCAGCGCCTCCAGAGCACTTTCGGCCTCAGAAACAAGCGTCTTATCCACTGCCGCGCGCACACCGCCGGGGACGGCGACATCCGGGAAGTGCGACGGTTCCCCCGCTGCACGCATCAGAGCTTTTCCCGCACGCTTCATTGCCCGCGCCCCCTCGCGGTCGGCGGCCACAAACTTGGTCGCTAGATTATCCAAGGTCGACCCGGCCGCCAGCAGCTCTCGAATCAACTGTGCGGTGCGGGGAATATCGGAAATCCCGTAGAGGTCCTCCACCGCCCGTACACCTGCAAGATGATGCACAACCGGGCACAGGCCACACAGCCGCTTGGTGATATCTGGCACATCTAATGCCTGCTTGCCCACGAGCATCCCGTCGATACGCGGCAGCCCTGAAAGGTCGAAGGACACCTGTGTGATGGCGCCGTTGTCATCGCGATAGACATCCAGTCGTGCCTCGAATGGGTCAACAAGCTCATCGAGCTGGATGTGCTGGGTAACCGGAACGGATTTGGATGACATGGTCCGCCTGCGCCTCCTTCGCGCTGAGTGCTTCGCCATAATGGTATCTGTGCATGAGCTTGGATTGTTGACCAGCGTGGTGGAAAAGATTGCCGAGGTCTGCCCGGGACGTACCGTGACAAAGGTGTCAATGCGTGTGGGCGACCGCTCCGGGGTCGTCTACGATTCCCTCATCGCCGCATGGCCTGTGGCCAGTGCCGCGACGCAGTGTGAGGGCGCCGAGTTAGATGCCGAGCTCATTGTCTCGACGGTCTACTGCCCCACCTGCGAGGCTGAGCATGAAATTGATGAATTCTATGCTCTAACCTGCCCTGTCTGCGGCACCCCAACTGCGGATTTGCGGCACGGCCGCGAGTTTGAAATCTCCAGTATTGAGGTCAGCGCTGAGGGCGAGGGTTAGACGTCACTGTCGCGCTCGTCGGCAAGCCAGCTGTCGATGAGCTCACGCGCAACCTCAGTCGCTTCCTCAATGCCGACAAGTGCCGTGTCGCTGAGCCCCACCACCATGTCAGCCGACTCGTAGACCACTCCCACCACACCGACGCGCGCAGGCTCCTGCCCCAACAGGCGCGCCGCGGTGAGCAAATCCAACAAGCCGACCTGGTGCGCGGACAGCTTTGCCGCCAATAGTCGAGGAATCTGGTCACCGACAAGCTTGACGACGGTACCGGGATCCCCCGGACCAGCGAGAGCATCGAGCAACAATAAGTTCTTGGCCTCCTGCACGATGGGCAGCAACTCCATACCGCAGGTGCCGCCATCGATGTAGGCAACCGCACCCGTCCATTCGTCCCCTCGCCCGGCGATGTTCGCAGGATCATCGAGATTAGAGGGCGACCAGACCAAATGCGCAGAATCTCCGGCCTGAGTTGCCTGCCTCATGCCTGCAGATTCCAGTTCCGGGGCGAGGCGCCTCAGCAGTTCGAGACCAATGCCGTCGTCGCCCATGACGGGGTTGCCGATGCCAAGAACCGTCACCAACGGGGTTCCAGTATCGGCGCCGGTGGCTGCGTCGGACGTCTTATCGCTACCCAATGATCTCCTATCCAATGCGTGGAGAGTCAACCGGTTGCGTGCCGCGCGGTAGCCAGACAGAGCCACCAATCATCGAGGACAGACCACCGTGATTGTGCACCGCATCGGAGCGGATGACCAGGTAAACGTGAATGACGGCGAAGAGCCAAATCAAGTACATGATGATTGTGTGAATCAGGCGGAAGTAACCGATGCCAATCCAGTGCGTGGGCATAGCCAACAGCTGGAAGAACCAGTTGGACTGATCCATCATCGCGTATAGCGACAAACCTGTGAGCATCTGGATGAAACACATCGCATAAATGCCGGTGTACGCCAGCTGCTGCAGCGGATTGTGAGCGAAGTAGAACGGCCCTTCCTTGCGCAGGAAGAGGTAGTACTGCATCGTGTGCCAGAGGTCTTTAACATCCTGCTTGTTATAAATCGGCCATAGCGCACGCCATCGGGTTTGTCGGTCGTGGGTAACAAACAACAGAATGACACGCCACAGCCCCACCGCAATCCATAGGAATCCGGCTAAGAAGTGCGCGAAACGGACATATCCCATCGCGAATCCCGCCGCCGAACCGTCATAAGTACGCTCGGTCAAATAGGGCTGCATGATGTACCAGCCGGTAAAGGTCATCACCAGCATCAGCGCCAGGTTCAACCAATGTTGAACGCGCAGCGCCCATCCCCACAGGTGAACCTCAACCCACGAACCGGAGCCCTTCTTGTTCTCCGCAATGGCCTCGTCGAGTTTCCGCAGCCCCATTGCCACGAATCCTTCGAAGATGAACTCTCCGATGATATTTCCGTCTTTGTCAATGGGCGCAAGCGCGACGCCCATGCTGCGGTGCCCGCGACCATGATGCATGTTCGCGTTACGACGAAGTAGAACGCCTTCCTCACGGGACATCGTGGATGCCTCAACGACCGCATTCAATTCACCGCGCATGATGGCGACATCGACCGTTTGATCCGCAATGTTGAGGCCGTGCACCTTGGCAATGGAGTAACGGCGGTCAGGCGTCGCCGGGTCGTAGGAATCCGGGGTCAGTTTCATCAGTGGCGTGCCGTCGAGGTGGAAAAGATCGTCACGACGACGACGCAAGCTGACCTTTAGCGCAAGGTCGACAGGATCGCGGGAGTCGTCCGGGACAATTGCTGCGGCCTGAATGACCTCGGATGGCGACAACCAGTGGCTGGTGTGTGCGTCAATAACCGCAATAACCAGGGGGTTGCCCTTGGAATCTTTTAGTCGCAGTTCCGGATTTTCACTCACTGGGGGTGTCATGCCGTCGTCACCTTAAACATTTCCTGACCAGCCGGATCCAAAATGTGGACTGCGCAGGCCATACATGGATCGAAGGAATGAATCGTGCGAAGTGGTTCAAGCGGCTGCTCGGGATCAACCAGCGGATGTGTGCCATCGCCAGCCAGCGCGTGCTCGTATGGGCCAAGCTGCCCCTTCGAGTCACGGCCACCGGCCAGCCACGTGGTGGGAACCACGGCTTGGTAGTTGGTCACCTTGCCATTTTCAATTTTGACCCAGTGGCTGAGCATGCCACGAGCGACCTCGAGGAAGCCCACGCCCTGGCACTTTTCCGGCCACGTGGTCGGCTCCCAACGGCTGTTGTCGAAGACATCGATGTCGCCGTTCTTCAGGGCCTCAACGAACTCCGGGAAAATGTGATCTGCCAAGTAATTGGCGGTGGTCACAGACTCCACAGCACGTGCGTAGGTGCGTCCCGCAGTGGAGTTCATCTGCTCAATGCGCAGGTCGAGCTTATCCATGACCTCGTCGACCAGGCGCATTGTCTCCGGCTCCTTCTGCAGGTATGCCAACAGCACACGAGCAACCGGGCCAACTTGAACAGCGCGACCGTCGTAACGCGGCGCCTTCGACCAGGTGTACTTTTCATTGTCCGACAACCACTCGTACGGCGGCTTCGGGCCGGTGTAGTTCACAGTTGTTTCGCCGTCATACGGCTTGAGGCCGACATCATCGCCGGCTTCCTGCGTATACCAGGCGGAGTTGATGAATTCCTCGATCTTTTCCGGCTGGAATGGGTGGAGCTTGGTGTAGTCACCGTCGAGAATGACACCGGGCTTGATGTCTGGATGCACGGTCTGGACACGGGACTTAGCCGGGTCGCCGGAGTAAGTGGCGCCGGCCATGCCTACCGCCAGGAAGCTGTCGGAGGAGCGACCGATGTCGAAGTAGTCCTTGTAAACGCTCATGATGGCGACTGCATCTGGGTAGAAGCAGTCATTGACGAACTCCACAATCTCGTCGATCCAGGACTTGATCTGATCAATGCCGACTTGGTTGACCGTCTCAGAGCGTTCCGGGTCGATGGAGCACGCCATGCCTCCGACCAGGAAGTTCGGGTGTGGATTCTTACCGCCGAAGACGGTGTTAATGCGGATGATAGAGCGCTGGAAAGCCAAGGCGTCGAGGTAGTGCGACACTGCCATCAGGTTGGCCTCAGGCGGCAAGCGGTAGTCCTCATGTCCCCAGTAGCCGCCGGTGAAGATGGACAGCTGGCCGGAGTCCACAATGCCCTGCACGGTCTCCTTGACCCGGGCGAAGGTTTCTTCGTTGTTGCCCTTCCACGTCGAGCCGATCGACTGCGCGAACTCAACGGTCTTCTTCGGATCTGCCTCGAGAGCCTTCGTGACATCAATCCAGTCCAGACCGTGAAGATGGTAGAAGTGCACGACGTGGTCGTGAATCTCCTGCGAGCCAATCACCAGGTCGCGAATACGACGTGCCTGCGGGGGCGGTGTCGAGCCAATGGCATCTTCGACAGCGGCAATGGACGCCACCGAGTGAGTACCCGTGCACACACCACAGATACGACCAACGAATGCCCAGACATCGCGAGGATCGCGGTTTTTCACAATGGTTTCGATACCGCGGAACTGAGTAGTCTCACTCCACGCGGTTTTGATCTGGTCTCCCTCGCGTTCCAGCTCAATGCGAAGGTGTCCCTCGATTCGGGTAATCGGGTCGATTACAACTTTTTCCGTAGCCATGTCCTATGCCCCCTTAGTTGTCCTTCGAATCGGATGCTGTCTCGCTCTGCGTGCCTGGTGCGTTTGAAGGAAGGTCGACCATCGGTGGCTTCCGGCCTTCCACACCACCAAACGCAGCCAACACCTTTTCTTCGCCGTTGGAGCGCCTTATCTTCAGTTCCTTCACCAGTGTGAGTCCGCCATGGACCGCGGCACCCGCGGCAGTGGCAGCCAGCAGTCCAACGCCGACCTTGTTCACGCTGGACTCCACTCCAATACCCGGGATTCCCGGCAGCTTGTCGTAGAACGGAGTGAACTGGTCGAAGAAGTCCTTCTCAGTACAGCCAATACATGGGTGACCAGCACCGATTGGCCAACCGGACTTAAGGTTCCACTGCACGATTGGGCATGGGCTAAACGTGGATGGCCCCTTACAGCCGACCTCGTAAAGGCACCAACCGTTGCGTGCGCCCTCGTCGTCGAAGGTTTTCACGAACTGACCGGCATCGTAATGCGCACGACGCGGGCAGGAGTCGTGAATACGCTGGTCATAGGCAAACTTTGGCCGCCCCTCAGCGTCGACCTCCGGTGTCTTGCCATAAGTGAGTACGTACGTCAGGGTGGCCGTAATCACCTCACCAATCGGCGGACAACCAGAGACGTTAATCACCGGCTTGCCCTTGATAATCTCATCGACACCCTTGGCACCGGTCGGATTCGGCTTAGCAGCCTGGACAGAACCCCAGACTGCGCAGGCACCAACGGCCAGGATTGCCGTGGCCTTCTCAGCAGCCTCGAGCAGCACCTGTTCTGCCGACTTACCGCCAATGGTGCAGTACGCACCGTTCTCGCCGGTCGGAATCGAGCCATTGACCACCAGAATGTGATCCTCGGCATTCATGTCGTCCAAAGCCTTTTCAGCCGCATGCCCGGACGGTGCCATGAGCAGCTCGTTGTAGTCCATCGAAACCAGGTTCAGCACCACATCTTCAGCAGTGGTGCCTCCGGAACGCAATACGGATTCCATACATCCGGTACATTCCTGCAACTGCAGCCAAGCCACCTTCGGCTTCTTTACAGCCGAGAGCTTATCTGCGATTTCCTCCGCCGAGGGAGTCAGTGACTGCGCCGCAGCCTCACCGACATTCGGAGTTCCGGCGGCAAAAATTGCCGCCATAGTGCCACAAAACTTCATGAAACTGCGCCGTGAGACACCAGCTCTAGCGAGGTTTTCGCCGAGGGTCCCTTCCTGCCAATTCGCGCCACTAATCATTTTTTCGCTGCGCCTTCTGCTTAGTTATTAGGAATATTGGTTTCGAGGTTTTACAACTACCAAGGCCCATTGCCTATACATGGCCAAGTATAGCGACCTAAGAACAACCTGAATAATGGTGCTGCGCTGCGGTTATAACAAAATAATATGCAAGATAAATGTTGCGTAAATATAGCTCCAGGTACAGGTAGTGAACGTGAAAAACCGCCACAGATTACAGCGGGATATCACCTATCCCCCACTAAGGTGGAGCGAAGCGAGGGGGGGGGTAACGGAGCCGTCGTCAAGCATGCCGTGACGCCTCCCATTGCTTCACGACGGCCCCCGGCGCGCGCTTAATCAACCAGCGCAGGGTTGACCCAACGGAGCCATTCGTCGATGCCCTCCCCGGTCTTAGCGGAGACCTCAATCACCTTCACGCCTGGATTGACCTTTTCCAGGTTGGCGCGGAAGAGCTCCATGTCGAAGTCAAGGTACGGGGCAAGGTCCATCTTGTTGATAACCACTACCTGCACAGAGCGGAACATCACCGGGTACTTGACCGGCTTATCCTCCCCCTCGGTGATGGAGTAGACCATTGCCTTGCGAGTCTCGCCGACCTCAAACTCAGCCGGACAGACAAGGTTTCCCACATTTTCAATCATGACCAGGTCAAGCGTGGCCAAATCCAGCCCCTCGAGCGCGCGGGAGACCATCGGGGCGTCCAAGTGGCATTCACCACCGAATCCGTTGCCCGTGTTCAGCAGCGAAATCTGTGCCCCGTAACCCTCCAAGCGGTCGGCATCGAGAGCCGTCTCAATATCGCCCTCGATAATGCCGACGCGCAGCTTTCCCTGCGCAGCCGCCAGTGTCTTCTCCAACAGCGCAGTCTTGCCTGAACCCGGGGAGCTCATCAGGTTGATGGCTTCCACGCCATGCTCAGCAAGCAGCTCGCGATTATGCTCCGCGCGGTGGTCGTTCTCGCTGAAGATGTCCTCGAGGATGGTCACGCGTTCCACGCCGGTTTCATAACCCGAGTGGTCGCCGTGGCTAGTGTCATCGGGATCGGCGAGATGAACGTGGTCATGGCCGTGATGGTGGTCATGGTCGTGGTCATGATGATGGTGGTGATGGTGGTGTGCGTCATCGCCGTCATGCCGGTGGAAACGTCCCATGATAAAACCGTCTTTCCTACTTGTGCGTGTCGACGTCGATGTCGACGATTGTGAACTCTTCCCCCGAGATTACGCGTCCTGGCTTTCCACACGTGGGGCACAGCAGGCCGTCGAGTGGCCCCACCTGTTCGCGATGCCCGTGCGCGCATTCGACAACCGCAGGTACCCAGTCAATATCCAATTTCGCGTCCCCCAAACCGGTATCGCGACTGACGAAATCCCACGCGTATGAAAGGGTTTCTGGCACAACCTGCCGTAGAGCGCCTATCCGCAGGTGCACAGTGCGTACAGTTCGACCTTCGGCTGCTCTCGTGACAACCTTCGCTAACTGCATGCTCAACGCTACTTCGTGCACAATCTCCAAACTAGCAGTGCGAACGGACCCGAGCCGCTTACGTAAAGTTGAATGCATGGAAAAGGCAGGCGCGACCGGGGCGGGGATGGGTACGAGTATTCAACGCATTCGCTGGCGTATCGAAGGTATCGTCCAGGGGGTCGGATTCCGCCCTTTTGTCGCCACCATCGCCCGGCGCGCGGGTCTCGTCGGCTTCTGTGGCAACGATGAGCAGGGCGTATTCATCGAGGTAGAAGGCCCACCGGACGCCCTCGCTGCCTTCCGCAGCCAGCTTTTCACCGAACTGCCGGCGCTTGCCCGCATCATCAATCACTCCGCCGAGCACATCGCGACACTGGGCCATGAGCGCGAGTTCACCATCGTGCCCTCTCGCCACAGCTACTCCGGCCGCGCACTGCTTCCGCCCGACACTGCACTGTGCCCGGACTGCCGCCGTGAGTTTTTCGACCCTACCAACCCGCGCTACCTCTACCCTTTCATCTCCTGCACCAACTGCGGACCGCGCCTGTCCATCATCACTGAACTGCCCTACGACCGCCCGCGCACCACTATGGCGGCCTTTCCGATGTGCACCCCGTGCGAGCGCGAGTACACCGACCCCACCGACCGCCGCTATCACGCTCAGCCAATCAGCTGCTTCGACTGTGGCCCGCGTCTGAGCTGGCACGATGCAGGCGGCACCGCCACCGCCACCTCCCGCGAGGAGGTTCTCGCGCTCTTTCGTCGCGCACACGCACTGCTTGACGACGGCGCCCTGCTCGCCGTCAAAGGTATTGGTGGTTTTCACCTGGTCTGCGATGCCACCAATGACGCTGCCTGCGAGAAACTACGGATGCGCAAACGTCGACCCGACAAACCGTTAGCGGTAATGGCCCCCACTGTTGACACCGCTGCCCAACTGGTTGAGTTAACTGAGCAGGAGAAGCGTTTCCTCGACTCCCCTGAGGCACCGATTGTGATTGCACCGAAGCAGCGGTCGGGGCCGCTTTCCAATCTCATCGCACCGGGCCTCGACAGCTTCGGGATTATGCTTCCGTACTCAGGCATTCACCTGCTGCTTTGCGATCGCCCGCTCGTGGTCACCAGCGGCAACCTCAGTGGCGAGCCCGTCTGTACCGACAATGCCGACGTGCTGAAGAAGCTCGGTCACATCGCCGACGCTTTCATCCTCCACGACCGCGAAATCCACGTACCCGTTGAAGATTCGGTTTTCATCAGCACCGCCCCATCGCGCCGGTCCCGCGGCTTCGCTCCCGTCCCCGTTTCAATCACGCCCACCGATTCTCGTAGCCACACTGGCCCTGCCCCTGGCACTGGCCCTGGCCCTGGCCCTGGCCCTGGCACCAGCGTCCGGAGCACGTCCCAACCCACCATTTTCGCGACCGGCGGAGAGCTGAAGAACACTTTCGCTATCGCGCATGGGGACCTCGCTCACGTCTCCGCGCACATTGGCGACATGGGTTCGTGGGCCAGCCAGAAGGCCTACCAGAGAGCAGTTGACCAGCTCCTTTCCATGCGCGATGCGACCCCGGACCTTGTCGTCTGCGATCTTCATCCGGGCTACGCCACGACCGCCTTCGCCGAACGCTTCGCCGCCGAGCACGACATCGAACTCCTCGCAGTTCAGCACCACTTCGCACACGCGCTCTCCCTACTCGCGGAGCACCGTCTCCTCTCCCCCAATGCGGGTCATGCAGTTGTCGCCACTCTCGACGGGACCGGCTATGGCACCGATGGCACCATCTGGGGCGGCGAGATCCTCACGCTCAGTCGCAGTTCCACAACCTGGGAACGCACCTGGCACTGCCCCACTTTCCCGTTGGTCGGAGGCGATCGCGCCGTCACGCACCCGTGGCGGCTCGCCCTCGGTCTCGCGCACGAGTGGGAGCTTGACGACGACCACCTCCTGCGCAACCTCTCAAACGAGCGCGAAGTAACCCTGGTTGAAAGCCAGTTGGCGACGGGAGTTGGCACAGTGCAAACTTCATCTCTCGGCCGCATATTCGATGCCGCCGCAGCTCTGCTGCTTCCTCGCTGGCGCGGTGGCGGGGCCATCAGCTACGAGGCGCAAGCGGCCATGGAGTTGGAGGCAGCGGCGACTCGCTACGTGAGGTCACATGCGGAAGCGCTTGAAGCGGTCAGTTCAGAGACCAGACCAGTGCCCCTCCAGGAGGTTATCCGGGAGGCGGTAGCATCGCCCGACGCTGAGCAGGCCGCATTTGTGTTTCACTGTGGGGTCGCGGGTGTCGTCGGCAAGCGATTGGTGCAGGCTGCGGAGGAAGCCGGCACCGATGTTGTCGGCGTCAGCGGGGGTTGCGCGAATAATGCGCTGTTGATGGAGCTGCTGCGGCGCGAAGTTGCAGCTGAGGGCTTTACTCTGTTGCAGCATCAAATTGTGCCACCGGGCGATGGCGGCTTGAGTCTTGGTCAGGCGGTGGCCGGCCGCCTGCTGGCGGCAACGGGCATGGATGTCTAGCAGATGCGCGGCAGCGGGTCGCCGACCAACATGTCCACCATGCGGGTGCCGCCGAATCCGGTGACCAGCACCACGGAAGCGGCGGGCTCGTCCTCGATGGAGCCGATATCACGAGCCTCGGAAGCTCCGGCTGCGTGGAGCGCACTGAGCGCTGCCTCGGCTTGCTCGGCGGGGACAACGGCGACGAAGGTGCCTTCATTGGCGACGTAGAGCGGATCGATGCCGAGCATGTCGCAGGCACCACGGGTCATTTCACGGACCGCAATGGATTCGTCGTCAAGCACGACACCAAGTCCGGTGCCGCGGGCGAGCTCGTTGGCAACGGTCCCGAGGCCGCCGCGGGTGGCATCGCGCATCCAGCGAGTGCCGGGGGCAGCTTCGAGTAGCGCTTCGACCAGGCCGTTGACGGCACGGGTATCGGACTCGATAGGCGCGGCCAGAGCCAAGTCGCCGCGGGCGAGCATGACGGCCATGCCGTGATCGGCAATTGGACCGGAGACGAGGATGCGGTCTCCGGCCTCGATGTTTGCGTAGACAGATCCTGCCGTAGCGGCACCGGCGTAGTCGCCGCGGACCACGCCCACCCCGGCCGTGGTGATGTAGACCTGGTCACCTGCGCCCTTCGGCACAACCTTGGTATCGCCGGCGACGATGCTCACCCCTGCGGCATCGGCAGCGGTGCGCATACTCGCCACGATGCGGCGCAGAGTCGCGATCGACAGCCCCTCTTCTAGGATGAACGATGCGGTCAGCGCCAGCGGCCTGGCTCCGGCTACCGCCAGATCGTTAATCGTGCCGTTGACGGCCAAATCCCCGATGTCGCCGCCCGGGAACTCGATGGGATTGACCACATAGGAGTCGGTGGACATTGCCAACCGCGCCCCACCATGTGCAGAAGCTGCCGCAGCCTCGACGACGGCATCGGCAGCGAAGAGCCCGGAGTCGCCACCCTGCCCTAGAATTTCATTGCCATAGGCGTCGAAAAAGACCTTTTCAACCAGAGCTGCGGATGCCTTTCCACCGGAGCCGTGTTGCAAGGTGACGTAATCGTCGAGAAGCCTGAACGGACGTGCCCGAACGCGACCAATATTGGTGTTTACCTTGGCTTCGTTGGTGTTCAGACGATTCTTCGGCTGCATGCTCACTATCCCTAACTTCACAGCTGGTGGCGGACAAAACTGCTTGCGTCACTCGTCCTTCGAAAACGAGGCTCGCTGCCTCTGATGGTAGTCTCGATAAGTATTGCAAACGAGGAGAAGCGTATGTGTCTTGGTGTCCCTGCCGTCATCACAGAAGTCCACGATGCTGCCCGTGCAACAGTGGAAATTGGTGGCGTCGCACGCATGATTTCCACCGATTTACTTGTTGACGAGAACCTCACCGCCGGTGACTGGGTTCTCGTACATGTCGGTTTCGCCATGAGCAAGATCGACGAGGAAGAAGCCAGACTTTCGCTCCAGCAAATCAAACAGCTAGGCGGCGACACTTACGAGGATGAGCTGGAATCCTTCTCATCGTCACAGATCAACTGAGGGGCTGGACGGCACCATGAAATACGTTGACGAATTCCGCGACCCCGCCGCTGCGAAGAAGCTGCTCGCACGCATTGAACGCGAGGCCACCAAGCTGGAAAAGCCCATCGCGCTGATGGAAGTCTGTGGCGGGCACACGCACACCATTTACCGCTACGGCTTGGAAAACCTCCTACCCGAAAACATCGAGCTGATCCACGGACCCGGCTGCCCCGTCTGCGTCATCCCCATGGGTCGCGTCGACGATGCCATTTGGCTGGCACAGCAGGAAGACGTCATTTTCACGACCTTCGGCGACATGATGCGCGTGCCGGGGTCCGAAACGTCGCTGATGCAGGCACGTGCGCGCGGCGCCGATGTGCGCTTTGTCTACTCGCCTCTCGACGCGCTGAAGATCGCCACCGATAACCCCGATAAGCAGGTCGTTTTCTTCGCCGTTGGGTTTGAGACAACCGCCCCGTCGACTGCCGTGACCATTGAGGCCGCGCGCCGGCAGGGAGTGGAAAACTTCTCCGTATTTTCCAACCACGTACTCATCGAGCCGCCACTGCGCGCCATCGTCAACGGCGGCGAAACCAAGGTCGATGGTTTCATCGGCCCAGGTCACGTGGCTACAACCACCGGCACGGACGCCTTTGAGTTCCTGCCGCGCGAGTTTAATCTGCCAGTGGCGGTCACCGGTTTTGAGCCATTGGATGTGCTCCAGGCCGTCGTCATGCTGCTGGATCAATTCGTCAGCGGCGACGTTGCTGCCGGTAAGTCGCGGGTGGACAACCAGTACGCGCGCGTCGTTCGCTCCTCCGGCAACACCACCGCGCAGAAACTTATGGACCGCGTCTTTTCTCTCCGCGACACCTTCGAGTGGCGTGGCCTCGGCTGGATTGAAAACTCCGGCCTCGGCATCTCTGAGGAATACGCGGCATTCGACGCCGAGCGTCGTTTCCAGGTGCCGGGGCGCCGTATCCCAGACCCCGTGACCTGCGAATGCGGTTCTGTGCTCACCGGCCACATCAAGCCCTGGCAGTGCGCGGTCTTCGGCACTGCCTGCACCCCGGCGACCCCCATCGGCACCTGCATGGTCTCCCCCGAAGGTGCCTGTGCGGCGTACTACAACTTCGGCCGCATCGATCGGAAGGTCACCGAGAACCTGGCGAAATCTCGCCGCTAGTTACTCCGTAATTCCCGCACGCGCGAGCGCTGCCACCGCCTGCTTTACGACGGGCGCGTCAATCATCTCGCCATCGAGCTGAAAGGCGCCAGTGTGCGTACCTGCGTGATCGACAATCTTCCGGGCGCGGGCGAGCGTTGCTTCCGACGGCTTATATGCCTTGCGCACCGGCGGCACCATCGCCGGGTGAATACAGGCAGTAGCCAGGAATCCGCACCCCACTGCGTCGAGTGCCTCGAGATACTGGCCACGCTCATCCCGGAAATCAGCGTGAATGGCATCAATGGCGGCAATGCCCGCTGCAGCTGCATGGACCTGAACAAGTGCTCGCGCCAGACGCTGCGGGTCTCGGTAGTGGCGACGTGGGTTTTCATCCACACTCTGCCGCGAGGACACCCCGCCGAGTTCGGCGGTCAGGTCTTCGGCACCCCAGAACAGACCCACAACGTCCGGGTGCGTGGCAATCTGCTGGATATTAATCATGGCCTGCGGGGTTTCAATCATCGCGATGATCTTCAACCCCTCGAGCTCTGCGGGGATGGAGTCTCGAATCTTGGGCACCATGACGATGTCGTAATCACATGCACGGGCAAAGGCGACATCCTCCGCGAAGGTCGGAGTCCCGGGACCGGTGATCCGAAGAATAGTCGTCTCCGGGTCGAGCGGATTGTTGATGATGTTCGCACGTGCCTGCTCGTGATTGTCAACGGCAGCGCCGTCTTCCAGGTCAATGATGACCATGTCCGATCGTTCAGCAGCTTTCTGGAAACGTTCCGGACGGTCAGCCGGGGCGAAGAGTAGCGCCGGGCCAGAGGGAAGCCAAGGGAAGGTCTGTTCACCATCGAGGGAGCTAAAGCCTGTCATAGCTCCTAACCTAATTGAAAACTCGAATCACCTTCGCGCAGGGGCTCCCCCAGGAGACAACAAAACCCGCGTTGTGGCATCCATAGAGTGGAAACCACAACGCGGGCTTGCTGAGTTTTTCAGCCTTTCGCGATTAGTCGCGGTACAGCAGCAGCGCATCGCCCTGACCGCCGCCACCGCACAGGGACACACCAGCGCGACCCGAACCGCGACGGTTCAGCTCCATCGCAGCGGTCAGAGTCAGGCGGGCACCAGAGCAGCCAATCGGATGGCCGAGGGCAATCGCGCCACCGTGGATGTTGGTCTTCTCCAGCGGGTAGTCCAGCTCACGCAGGGACTTGACGGCCACCGCACCAAATGCCTCGTTGATCTCGATGAAGTCGAGCTCCTGCGCGTCCCACTCAGCGCGACGCAGGGCCTCCTTCAAAGAGTCCGCAGGCTGAGCGTGCAGGGAGTTATCCGGACCTGCGGTCTGGCCAGCCTTGCCCACAACTGCGAGGTAGTCCAGGCCGTGCTTTTCTGCGTAAGCACGCGATGCCAGCACAACTGCTGCGGCACCGTCGGAAATCGGCGAGGAGTTACCGGCAGTGATGGTGCCGTTTTCCTTCAGGAAGACCGGGCGCAGCTTAGCCAGGGTCTCCACCGTGGTCTCCGGGCGAATGCCCTGGTCGGTGTCGACAACTACCGGGTCACCCTTGCGCTGCGGAATCTCGATTGGAGCGATTTCCTGCGCGAAAATACCGTCTTCCTGCGCCTTAGCCGCACGCTGGTGAGAAGCGGCCGCAACCTCGTCCTGCTGCTCGCGGCTAATGCCGAGGTCGCTGTTCGGACCGTCGGTAAGCGTACCCATGGACACACCATCGAAGGAGTCGACCAGACCGTCGCGCTCCAAGGTGTCCTCCAGCTTCAGCGCACCGAAGGACTGGCCCTGACGAACACCGCGTGCAACGTGCGGAGCGTGCGTCATGGACTCCTGACCGCCTGCAACGACGACGTCTGCATCACCGAGACGAATCAAGCGAGCGGCGTGAATGACAGCGTTTAGGCCCGAGAGGCAGACCTTGTTAACGATCTCAGCGGTCGTATTCCATGGCAGACCTGCTTTAATGGCGACCTGTCGAGCCGGGTTCTGGCCAGCACCTGCGAGAATCACCTGGCCCAGAACGACGTGCTGAACCTCTTCCGGGGCAACGCCGGAACGCTGGACAGCGTGCTTGACAGCATGTGCGCCGAGTTCGACGGAAGTAAGCGGTGCCAGCTGGCCGAGCAGCTTGCCCTGCGGGGTGCGGGCACCGGCGAGGATAACGACATCATTCGGGCTGGGAGCTGGAAGGTTACTCATGGATGGATTCTCCTAAGTCAAATCTGATGAGTGTGGACTGACCATGATTGCTGCGTATTTAATTCTCGAGGTCAACCACGTATGCGGCTTCGGTGTTGGCCTCGATATCGGCTAGCGTCACTCCAGGTGCCAGCCTGCGTAGCACCAGGTGATCATCAGCGACATCGAAGCTTCCCAGGTTGCTAATAATCCTTTTCACTACTTTTGCACCTGTGAGGGGCAGTTCGCAGGCTTTTACCAATTTTGGTTTGCCATCTTTGGAAACGTGATCGGTCAAAACCACCACTCGAGGGGTACCAGCGACTAAGTCCATCGCGCCGCCCATGCCCTTTACCATCTTTCCCGGAATCATCCAGTTGGCCAGGTCACCGCACTGGCTAACCTCCATTGCGCCCAACACGGCCATTTTCACAGCACCGCCGCGAATCATGCCGAAGCTGGTGGCGGAGTCGAAGATTGCCGCGCCCGGCACCAATGTCACGGTCTGCTTACCCGCATTGATAAGGTCGGCGTCCTCTTCACCTTCATATGGGAAGGCGCCCATTCCCAAAATTCCGTTTTCACTCTGCAGCAGAACACGCACACCTTCGGGAATATGGTTTGCCACCAGTGTCGGAATGCCGATACCCAGATTCACATAGTCGCCATCGCGCAGCTCTTCGGCGGCCTGCTGTGCCATCTCGTCACGGCTCCAGCCCTTGTCCATAATTGTCTTCGCAGGTGCCATTTAAATCTCCTCCCCTGCTGCCGCGTCACCGGCATCGTGGCTGGAATCGGTATTGCGTTGCCGAGTTGTGCGCTTTTCAATGAGCTTCTCGCGGCCGTCACCGCGGACGATGTGCTGGATATGCACACCCGGAGTCATCACCAGATCCGGGTCGATCTCACCGCGGCCAAGCAAGTGCTCCACCTCCGCAACGGTCACCCTGCCGGATGCTGCACACAGTGGGTTGAAGTTCTGCGCGGTCCGGCGATAGACAAGGTTGCCGTCGATATCGCCGTGGTAGGCGTGCACCAGGCCAATGTCGGCAACGATGCCACGCTCCTGCACGTAGGTCTGCCCGTCGAAGTCGGCGTGGGGCTTGCCCTCTGCAACGAGCGTGCCGACGCCGGTTGCGGTGTAGAACGCCGGAATACCTGCGCCCCCTGCGCGAAGCCGCTCAGCCAGAGTTCCCTGAGGGGTGAACTCCACCTCGATTTCTCCTTCGAGGTACTGGCGGGCAAACTCCTTGTTCTCGCCGACGTAGGAGGCCACTACCTTTGCCACCTGTTTGTTCTCCAACAGAATGCCGAGCCCAGTACCGTCAATGCCCATGTTGTTGGACACGATGGTGAGGTCTTTTGCCCCGGAGTCGCGCACGCCTTCGATGAGGGTATATGGCACACCACACAGGCCAAAGCCGCCAACTGCCAGGGTCATTCCATCAGTGACAAGGCCTGCGACAAGCTCACGGCCGGTCTGATCAGTTGTTTTTGACATTCTTCTACACCCAGCCCAGGATTCGCGGAGCCATCTCACGCATCTCGACCTTGCGGACCTTGCCCGACGCGGTCATCGGGAACTCCTCGACGACGTAGACGTAGCGCGGAATCTTGTGACGCGACAGCTTGCCGTGGGCAAAGGCCGCCACATCGTCAGCGGTGAAGTCTTCCACATCGTCGTGCAGAATTACCCATGCCATAATCTCTTCGCCGTACTTGTCATCCGGCACACCGATGACCTGCGCATCGACGACAGCCGGGTGGGTGAACAGGAACTCTTCAATTTCGCGCGGGTAGATGTTCTCACCGCCACGGATGAGCATGTCCTTAATACGTCCGGTGATGGACAGGTAGCCCTCGTCGTCAAGCACACCCAAGTCGCCGGTGTGCATCCAACCGTCGGCGTCGATGGCCTCGGCGGTCTTTTCCGGGTGCTCCCAGTACTCCTTCATAACGGAGTAACCGCGAACGACAACCTCGCCCTGTTCGCCTCGCGGCAGCGTCTCACCCGTTTCTTCACAAATGATGCGGGCTTCCAAGTGCGGCATAATCTGGCCGACGGTGTTGACGCGCTTTTCCAGAGGAGAATCTGCGCGGGTCTGGAAGGACACCGGCGAGGTCTCCGTCATGCCGTAACAGATGGCAATCTCGCGCATATTGAGTTTATCCATCACATCACGCATGGTCTTCGACGGGCACGAGGTACCTGCCATCACTCCTGTGCGCAGGAGCGACAGGTCGTAGGGGGATCCGTATTCCTCCTGATCATGAGCTTCTTCAAGCTCATTGATGAACATCGTCGGCACGCCGTAGAGGCTGGTGGCCTTGGCCGAGTGCACAGCCTTGAGTGTTTCACGCGCCTTAAACGACGGGGCCGGGATGACAATAGCGGCACCGTGGGTGAAGGCGGCGAAGGTGCCAATCACCATGCCGAAGGTGTGGAAGAACGGCACCGGCACACAGATGCGGTCGGTCTCGGTGTAGCCCAACAGCTCACCGATGAAGTATCCATTGTTCAGCAGGTTGCGGTGCGTTAGCGTAGCGCCCTTGGGAAAGCCTGTCGTGCCCGAGGTGAACTGGATGTTGATTGGATCATCCGGCTTCAGCTGGGAGGTGTACTCGCTCAGGTCGTCGATTTCGCTGTGCATGTGCTCGTACCATTCGGACGAACCGAAGTAAATGACCTTGTCCAAGCGCACACCGCGCTGCTTGGAGGCCTCAATCAGCATGGTTCGGTAATCGGAGTCCTTGTAGCGGCGAGCGGCAAACACCATACGCACACCTGCCTTTTCCAGCACGTAGTTCAGTTCGTGCTGGCGGTAAGCCGGGTTGATGTTGACCAGCACCAGGCCGATGTGGTGGCAGGCGTACTGCACCACGGTCCACTCCCAGCGGTTGGTGGACCAAATGCCGATGCGGTCTCCTGGACGGTAGCCCTCCCGGATGAAAGCGCTGGCCAGGCGCAGAACCCGGTTATAGAAACGCTCAAAGGTAAAGGAGACATCCGCGTAGACGTCAACGACGGCGTCGCGGGAAGGAAATTTCTCCACAATCGCACGCAGGTTCTCACCGAGGGTCTCATCGCGAAGTGGAGCGGCGCCTTGCTCGACACCGGCGCCGAACACGTGGCTCATCTTGTTGCCATCGGCATCGACAACATCCTTGCCGTATGGTGCCGGCACAGTGGTGAAGCCCTCCGGCAGCTTCGAAGGATCAGCAGTGCGCTGTTCTGCGTGGTTCTTCAATGTCGCGGTCATGGGGAGATCTCCTTGGTTTAAGTGACTCCGCAGAGTGCGGAGTGTGTGAGAGGAAAATGTGTTCTTTAGGGGGATAAATCAGTGGTCGTTACCGGCCGTGGGACTAACCGGTTACAGCAGCTCGCCGAGCAATGGCTTCTGCTTGACGGAAGAGCGGCGCATCCACCATCTGGCCGTCAAAGCTGAAGGCACCGGTGTTCTTTTCCGCTTCCGCCAAGAGCCGACGCGCCCAATCAATCTCCTCGTCGCTGGGGCGGTAAGCCTTGCGGATTGTCGGGACCTGACCGGGGTGGATACAGACGGTGGCGGCAAATCCCAACGCAGCGGCATCTGCGGCCTCCGCAGCTAGCCCATTTGCGTCGGAGATATTGACGTAGATGGAATCCAGACTGGCCTTACCGTGCGCCGCTGCAGCCAGGTGAACGTGGCTGCGGGTATGTACCGCCACACTGCGGTAGCTACCCGCATGGATACGGCCCGGCGCGAGTGCAGCCTCTGCTTCGCTAAAGCGTGATGACGTTCCCGCCAATCCCGCCACCAGGTCCTCTGCGCCCCAGAACAGTGCAACGACACCATCGGCCTGCGCCAGCTCTTCGGCGCGCATGACCCCAAGCGGAGTTTCAATAAGGGCAATGACCTGGGTCTTCTCCCCCAGTGCCGCTACCAACTCATCCACTTGCTGAGCCGAGGAAGCCTTGGGCAGCATCACCTGGCGGAAAGCGGTGCCACGCAGCATGTCAATATCCGCTGCGTAGTCCTCAACCTCCGGTGGATTGACACGCACAATCGTGCGGGCCGGGTCGAGGTCACAGGAGGCGATATCCTCGCGGGCAGCCTCACGGTTTTCTGCGCGACAGCCGTCCTCCAGGTCCAGAATCACCATGTCGGCACGGTCAGCAGCTTTAGCGAATCGTTCCGGCCTGTCTGCCGGCGCAAACAGAATTGCAGGGCCCAGCGGCTGCCAGGATTTATGCGTAGACATGAGCCACTCACTTCCCCGCTGAAGCTGCGTTCTCGGAGCCGTCGTCAAGCGAAGTCGGTGCGCATTGGACGAGCGTGGACCGGACGGCGCGGCAGACGATCGTGCCGTCCTGATTGCGACCGATGTGCTCGAGCTCGACAATGCCCTGGTTGGGGCGAGACTTGGACCGACGCTTGTTACGGCAGACGGTCTCTGCATACAGGGTGTCGCCGTGGAACATCGGTGCGGGAAACGCCACTTCGGTGAAGCCGAGGTTGGCGACGATGGTGCCGAGCGTCAGCTGCCCGACGGACAGCCCGACAACCGTCGACAGCGTCCACATGGAGTTGACCAGACGCTCGCCGCCGAATCCCGGCTGCTGGCTCGACCAGTGCGCATCCAGATGCAGTGGCTGGGTGTTCATGGTCAGCGTCGTGAAGAGGACGTCATCGGTTTCAGTGACGGTTCGCCCCGGACGGTGCAGGTAGCGCGCGCCGACCTCGTACTCTTCGAACCACAGTCCGCGCTGGACGACGTCGTGGGTGACTTCGGTTGCGTTGTTGTCAGCCATTTTTACAGCCCCAATCCACGTGCGATCAGCATGAGCTGAACTTCGGTGGTGCCCTCGCCAATCTCCAGAATCTTGGAGTCGCGGTAGTGACGTGCCACGCGGTACTCGTTCATGAATCCGTAGCCACCGAAAATCTGTGTCGCGTCGCGCGCGTTGTCCATCGCTGCCTCGGAGGCGATCATCTTGGCGATGTACGCTTCACGACGGAAATCTGCGCCCGCGGCCATCTTTGCGGCTGCGTCGTACCACGCCATGCGTGCGGCATGCGCACGCGCTTCCATTCGTGCGATCTTGAAGGAAACAGCCTGATACTCGCCAATTGCACGGCCCATGGACTGACGTTCCTTGGCGTGACGGACCGACTCATCGACACAGCCCTGGGCGGCACCGGTGGCAAGCGCTGCAATCGCGACTCGGCCCTCCGCCAAGATGGACAGGAAGTTAGCGAAGCCGCGTCCACGGGTGCCCAGCAGGTTCTCCTGGGGGACGCGGACATCGGTGAAGGTCAGTGGGTGGGTGTCGGAGGCATTCCAACCGACCTTGTCGTAAGCCGGTTCCGCGACAAAGCCCTCCGTGCCACTCGGGACGATGATGGTAGAAATCTCCTTCTTTCCATCGTCCTTCTGGCCGGTGACTGCGGTGACAGTAACCAGCGAAGTAATATCCGTGCCGGAGTTGGTGATGAACTGCTTGGCACCGTTGATGACGAAATCATCGCCGTCTTCACGGGCGTTGGTGCGGGTGGCACCGGCGTCGGAACCTGCATCCGGCTCGGTGAGACCAAAACCGGCGAGCTTCTTACCAGCAGTCAGCTCGGGCAGGTAGGTCTCCTTCTGCTTGTCATTGCCGAAGTGGAAGATCGGCATGGCACCTAGGCCAACGCCCGCTTCCAGGGTGATAGCGACCGACTGATCGACCTTAGCCAGCTCCTCCAGAGCGATACCGAAGGACAGGTAGTCGCCGCCCATTCCACCGACTTCCTCAGGGAATGGCAGACCGAACAGGCCCATTTCTCCCATCTGCGAGACAATCTCGTACGGGAAGGTGTGGTTGCGGTCGTGCTCGGCGGAAACCGGATCGACAACTTCGTTGGCAAATTCGCGAACTACTTTCTGCAGTTCCACGTATTCGTCGTCGAGGATGGCGGTTGCAATCTTGGTGCTTTCGGACATGATGAGTGCTCCTTAAAGATTTTGTAGGTGTAGGACCTGATTGGTGCGTTTTGTGTGGGCTTTTATTCTTCGGCTTCGGCCACGGTGATGACGGCCAGCTGCTGGTCACCGGCGACCTGATCGCCCGGCGCGACGGTGAAGCTAACCTCACCTGCAATTTCGGCAGTGAGAGTGTGCTCCATCTTCATGGCCTCCATGACCAACAGAGCCTCACCAGCTTCGACGCGGGCTCCCTCCTCCACCGCCAACGCGATAATCGCGCCGGGCATCGGAGCTTGGATGACGCCAGAGCCGCCTGCATCGGCTTCGGCACCGGTGGTGACTACCTCGGTGCGGGGCAATACCCAGGTGCCGTGGGCACCGGCGACGACGTACTCTTCGTGGTTCGCCGACCCCGCATTGTCGATGGTCTCGACCAGGAAGTGCTGTGCGACTCCGTCGCGGACGATGCGCAGATGTTCCCCGTCGCGAAAGACCGAAACTTTGTAATTTCGCGGTTCTGGAACGTCGATATCTTCGTTCTCCGCTTCGGCCGACAGACCTGCGACTACGTCACCGACAACGACGTCAGCACTCGCCGGGGTGCCCACAATCGAGATCAGACGCGAGTCCTCCCCTGCCCCAAAGCGAATGCGCTGCGCGGCAGGCGCACTGGCACGCCAGCCATCCGGGGTCAGCCACGGTGAGTCGGTGGCTTGTTCAAAGCGGGAAGTCAGCCAGTCCATCGCAGCGGCGAGGTAGACATCGTCCGGTGTTTCGGAGGTGGCGAAGCCTTCCGCCACGCGGTCGAGCAGACCGGTATCAAGATCGCCGGCGCGAACCTCGGGGACGTTCAGCAGGTAGCGACAAAAGTCGATATTGACTCCGACACCTGCGACAACGGTGTCTCCGAGCGCTCGGTCCAACCGCTCGAGCGCCTGCTCACGGTTTTCCCCATGGGAGATGATCTTCATCAACATCGGGTCATAGAGAGATGAGACCTCGGAACCGTCGACAATGCCGGAATCCACCCGGATTCCCGCCCCGCTCGGCTCGACGACACGTGTGACCGTGCCACCGGTGGGCAGGAATCCCGCCGCCGGGTCTTCGGCATACACGCGAGCTTCAATCGAGTGACCGGTGAGAGTTACATCTTCCTGAGCAACCGGCAGTGGGCGTCCCGAGGCAATGTCAACCTGCAGCGCCACCAGATCCAGGCCGGTGACCTGCTCAGTCACGGGGTGCTCAACCTGCAGGCGCGTATTCATCTCCATGAAGAAGAACGACGACGGGTCCTTCGCCGGCACAATGAACTCCACCGTGCCCGCACCGACGTAGCCAACCGAGCGGGCCGCGTCACAGGCCGCTTCACCAATTGCGCTCCGCGTTTCCTCATCCAGCAGAGGGCTCGGTGCTTCCTCGATGACCTTCTGATGGCGTCGCTGCAGCGAGCACTCACGCTCGCCCAAGTGGATTACATTGCCGTGTTTATCTGCGAGAATCTGCACCTCGATATGCCGCGGGGTGTCGACGAAGTGCTCGATGAACAGGGAGTCATCGCCGAAGGCACCCGCCGCTTCACGACGGGCCGTCGCGAGCGCAGCCGGCAGGTCAGCAGCGTTTTCCACGCGGTGCATCCCCTTGCCGCCACCGCCTGCCGACGGCTTAATCAGTACCGGAAAGCCAATCGATGGGGCTGCCTCAATGAGGTCCTCGTCGCTAAGCCCGGGGCGAGACAGACCCGGCACGGTGGGAACATCGCGGGCTTCGACGGCAGCGCGGGCGGAGATTTTGTCACCCATGGTGTTGATGGCACTGGCCGGTGGGCCAATGAATTCAATACCTGCTTCCTCACAGGCGGTCGCGAAGTCTGCGTTTTCAGACAGAAAGCCGTAACCGGGGTGGATTCCGTCTGCGTCGCAGCGGCGAGCGGCATCGATAATCTTGTCGATAACCAGGTAGGACTCACGTGCCGGAGATGGGCCAATGTGGATGGCCATATCCGCCATGCGGACGTGAGGGGCGTCGGCATCGGCATCCGAGTAGACCGCGACGGAGCGAATTCCGTTGTCACGAAGGGTTCGAATAATGCGGCAGGCAATCTCCCCGCGGTTTGCGACCAATACGGTACTCAGGCTGCCGCCAGCTGCGTGGGGCTGCGTGTTGTGCGCTGTCATGTGCCCTGTGTTTCCTTTCCAGAAAATGCGGTGTCGAGAGTTTTTAGCTGGTTACTACATGCGGAAGACGCCGAAGCCCTGTTCATCCAGGGGCGCGCCACTTGCCACATCGAGGGCCATGCCAAGAATTCGGCGGGTATCTGCGGGATCGATGACACCGTCATCCCACAGGCGAGCCGATGAGTAATAGCAGTGCGACTGGCGCTCAAACTGCTCGCGGATCGGAGCTTCAAACTCCTCCTGCTCTTCCTGCGACCAGCTCTCACCTGAGCGTTCAATCTGGTTGCGACGAACCGCCGACAGCGTCATCGCCGCCTGTGGACCGCCCATGACGGAAATGCGAGCATTCGGCCACATCCAGAGGAAGCGCGGCGAATATGCGCGACCGCACATGGAGTAGTTGCCGGCGCCGAAGGCACCACCGATGACTACGGTGAACTTGGGCACGCGGGTGGTAGCCACGGCGTTGACCATCTTGGCGCCGTGCTTTGCGATACCGCCGGCCTCGTATTCGCGACCAACCATGAAGCCCGTGGTGTTCTGCAGGAATACCAGTGGGATGCCGCGCTGATCACACAGCTCGATGAAGTGCGCGCCCTTCTGCGCAGATTCCGCGAAGAGAATGCCGTTGTTGGCGATAATGCCGACGCGGTGGCCGTGGATGCGGGCGAAAGCAGTGACCAGGGTCGTACCAAATTCGGCCTTAAACTCCTGGTATTGACCTCCATCCACAATAATTTCAATAACCTCGTGAACGTCGTAAGGCACTTTGGCATCGACGGGGACGACATCGTAAAGATCGGTCTGGTTGCGAGTCGGCGAGACGGTGGATTCTGTGTCCCACGGAACTTCCGGGTCCTTGGGGAGCGTTGCGACGATATCGCGGACACGACGCAGTGCGTCGGCATCGTTAACCGCGAGGTGGTCAGTAACGCCGGAGGTCTTGGAGTGCAGTTCGCCGCCACCGAGTTCCTCTGGTGTGACATCTTCACCAGTTGCAGCCTTAACCAGTGGCGGGCCTGCCAGGAAGATGGTGCCCTGGTTTTTCACAATGACCGCTTCATCGCTCATCGCCGGCACATAGGCGCCACCGGCGGTACAGGATCCCATCACGGCGGCAATCTGCGGAATCCCGCGAGCGGAAAGGTTGGCCTGGTTGTAGAAAATGCGACCGAAATGATCGCGATCAGGGAAAACTTCATCCTGGTTGAGAAGCATGGCCCCGCCGGAGTCGACCAGGTAAATGCACGGCAAGTGGTTAAGGCTGGCAATCTCCTGTGCGCGCAGGTGCTTCTTGACAGTCAACGGGTAGTACGTTCCGCCGGAAACGGTTGCGTCATTGGCTACAACCAGGCAGCGACGACCTTCGATGATGCCAATGCCGGCGATGACGCCAGCAGCCGGAACCTTGCCGCCATACATTTCGTGGGCCGCTAGCGGTGCGACCTCAAGGAAAGGGCTGCCGGGGTCAAGCAGTTGGTTGATGCGCTGACGTGGCAGCAGCTTACCGCGGGAAATATGGCGAGCACGGGCACGTTCGGAACCACCGCGTGCTGTTGTGCTAAGCAGCTCTTTGAGCTCTGCGACGAGCTCTTCGTGGCGCTGTCGGTTGGTCAATGCTGGAGCGTGAGTCATGGGCGAAATACTTTCCGTTAATGACTATTAACTTTCTTGACGAAAAGATTAATGTGACCCCAGTCACCTCACAACAAATTTTGTTTCTTAGACCACACTTTCACCCCCGGAAGTCTTTTATGCAGCTTGAAATACACACCTCTCCCCGAGGTCGCAACATGTTTCCAATAGAGATTTATGTTTCCCCTAGAAATCTGTTTCGGGGGTGAATTCAACTGAATGTGAGCGCCCTGCACCGCACAACAAAGCCGCCTGACCTCACACTGCTGAGCACAGTGAGGCCAGACGGCAGAAGAATGAATACGGATTATTGGTTGTTAATGCCCAGCGCAGCGAGGGCCATCTCAAAGGCATTTTCCCTTGTCGCCTCGGGGCCCGCCCATTTGAGCACATGCCTGGAAGAGTTAATCAACCCAGCGGTGAGCTGGACTTTAAGCTGCGCCTCGTCGGAGGTGAGTTCGGGCTGTAGTTCACGCAGAGCGTCCACCCATAAGACCATGTAAAGACGCTGCAAGGAACGCACTTTTGCGCTCTGCTCTGGCGCCAGATTTCCCCCTTCGCGCTCTTGGACACGAATGCGATCGGGCTCCGTGACTGCAAAATGCACGTGATGCGCAAGGAGGCCCCGAAGAGTCTCCTCTGGCTCCCAATCATTGCTCTTTGCTCGATCGAGAACTGCTCGCGCACCATCGACAAGTCGGATAGAAATATCGATGAGGATCTGCGCCAACAGCTCTTCCTTGCCGCTGAAGTAACGGTAAAGAGCTGGGCCAGAAATGCCGACAGCGGAGCCAACATCCTCCAACCGAGTCTGATGAAACCCTCGGTCGGCCAGGATCGCAGCAGCAGCGGAGAGAATCTCTGCTTCTCGACGCCGTCGCGCTTCGGTTCTACGTGACATAAGCCCTTATGTTAAACGCATTGGAGCCATTTCGTCTGCATAATTATCACCAGCGCCTGCCCTCAGCGTGTGTTCACATAGACCACGGCTCGACAACAGACACACATCCTCGCCCACAGGTCCCCACACGTCCGGGTAGAGAAAAACCGCCGAGGTGACAGTTAGCACCGCGGCGGTTAGCCCCTAATCCAGTAAGGAATTAGTGGAAGAAGTGACGAGTACCTGTCATGTACATGGTGACGCCAGCTTCCTTGGCAGCAGCTATGACCTCTTCGTCACGGATGGAACCACCTGGCTGGACAACTGCCTTCACACCGGCATCAATCAGGACCTGCAGACCGTCAGCGAACGGGAAGAAGGCATCGGACGCAGCGTAGGCCCCCTGAGTACGGTTTTCTCCGTCGGCAAGCGTATTTGCGCGCTCAACGGCGAGCTTTGCGGAGTCCACGCGGTTGACCTGGCCCATGCCGACGCCGACGGTGGCGTTGTTCTTGGACAGCAGGATGGCGTTGGACTTCACAGCGCGGACGGAGCGCCATGCAAACTCGAGCTCAGCCAGCTCTTCAGCATTCAATGCCTCGCCGGTGGCCAGCTCCCAGTTCTCCGGCTTATCACCCTCTGCCTGGTAAGTATCCGGATCCTGGGTGAGCAGACCACCCGAGATAAACTTGTTCTCGGTGGTCGGTGCTTCGTACTCGGCGACGAGAATACGCAGATTCTTCTTGGCCTTCAGCACCTCAACGGCACCGTCTTCGTAGGACGGAGCGACGATGACCTCGGTGAAGATGTCCTTGACCTGTTCGGCCATCTCAACGGAGACCTCGCGGTTGACGGCAATGACACCGCCGAATGCGGACATCGGGTCACATGCGTGAGCTGCGCGGTGAGCTGCGGCGATGGACTCATCCGAGACTGCGATGCCGCACGGGTTAGCGTGCTTGATGATTGCCACACACGGGCGCTCGTGATCCCAGGCGGCACGCCATGCGGCGTCGGCATCCTGGTAGTTGTTGTACGACATCTCCTTGCCGTTCAGCTGCTTGGCGTTTGCCAGCCCCTTGGTACCAATGCGGGTCAGAGTTGCCGACTGGTGAGAGTTCTCGCCGTAGCGCAGCGGAGTCGGAGTGGATCCCTCAGCGCCACCGAGCTGCTCAACAAACCAGTTGGACACAGCTGCGTCGTAATCAGCGGTGTGCAGGAATGCGTCGCGAGCGAACTCACGGCGCTGCTCGAGGGTGAAGCCGCCTTCCTTCACGGCGGTAGCGACATCGCCGTAACGAGCCGGGTCGACGACGATGGCAACCGACGGGTGGTTCTTCGCCGCAGCGCGAACCATCGACGGGCCTCCAATGTCGATCTGCTCCACGCATTCGTCGTAGGAAGCGCCCGAGGCAACGGTCTCCCGGAACGGGTACAGGTTAACGACAACGAGCTGGAAAGCCTCCACACCGAGCTCCTTCAGCTGAGCCAGGTGGTCTTCCTTGCGGGTATCAGCCAGAATGCCGGCGTGAACACGCGGGTGCAGCGTCTTCACGCGGCCCTCGAGGCACTCCGGGAAACCAGTGAGATCCTCAACCGGGGTCACAGGCACGCCAGCTGCAGCAATCTTGCCAGCCGTGGAACCGGTGGAAACGATTTCCACGCCAGCCTCGTGCAGGTCGCGAGCCAGCTCCTCGAGCCCAGTCTTGTCGTAGACGCTAATCAGAGCGCGCTTGATCGGTTTACGCTGCGTGTTGTCGTTGGTCATTTCAGATAAGCCTTTCGTCCGTCACGCTCAATTCCGTGATCGGCAATCGAGTGCAATACATCAACCAGGAGTCGGCGTTCGACAACCTTGATTCGTTCGTGCAGGGTCTCCACCGTGTCGTCGTCCTCGACGGCCACTGGCTGTTGCGCCAGAATCGGCCCGGTGTCCACTCCATTATCAACGATATGCACGGTCGTGCCGGTGACCTTCACCCCGTAGTCAAGTGCATCCGGTACCGCACGCGCCCCTGGGAAGGACGGCAGCAGCGCTGGGTGCGTATTAATGATGCGATTGCTGTAGGCCTCCACAAATGATGGCCCCAGAATGCGCATGAAACCCGCCGAGACAACGATATCCGGCGAAAAACTGTTCACGGCCTCTAAAACACGAATATCCCAACCTTCTCGGTCCTTCTTTGCCTCAGCATCGAAAGGCACCCGAAAAGTTGGGATATTGAGGTTTTGAGCCCTCTCCAGCGCCGGACAATCCTTGTCCGAACCAACCGCGACAATCTGAACCTTTTCAGCGTCCAGCAGTTCCAGCATCGACTGCAAAAGGGAGCCCAGGCCAGAGGCCAGGACTACGATGCGGAGCTGCTTGCTGGAGGAATTATTGTGCGAAATTTCTGCGACGGGCTGTGCTTCAGTCACGGCGTTTAGCTTACCCAGCCCGGCAGAGACCCCAAATTCCGCTCCCCCTAAGTTGGCTTAGCTCTTTTGGCTTGACGACGGTTCCCCGTCGCCGCCTTCCTCCGAGTCTTCGGTGTCCTCATCGGATTCGTCCTCGTCGGTCGCATCTACTTCGCCCGATGCTTCTCCGCCTGCGGCGCTTTCTGAATCCTCTTCAGAGTCGTCCGATTCCTCAGCGTCTTCTGAAGTGTCTTCAGACTCAGCACCGGACTCTGATTCCTCCTCTGTGTCGGACTCGGCTTCGTCTTCGGAGGTCGCTTCATCTTCGGAGGTCGCTTCATCTTCGGAGGTCGCTACGACTTCCCCGTCGACAATCTCCTCCGACTCCTCCGAACCGCTCCCGTCATTGTCGGACTTATCGGCGTCGCCGGCATCCTCAGCCTCAGCATGACCGTTTCCATCTCCCGCAGGCTTCGGCGGGAACTTCTCGGCGGCCACTTCCGAGACTCCCTTGTCCCTACCAAGTGACGGCACACCGGTCATCGCAACAACCACGATGGCCCCCGGAACAACCAGCCACATCGAGCCGAGCAGTCCAGTCAGCCACCAGGAGGCACCGGCCCACCCAAAGATGCCAACCTCACCGCCGAGCAGCCAAGCCAGCCCCATGAGGAAGATGATCGACCACACGGCAGCGAGAACGACGACCAGGTAGGGCTGCTTCGGTGCAGATTTCTTCAGGAATGCCACGACGCGCCAAGCCGCAACGGCTGGCGGTAGCACAATCAGCACTCCGAAAGCCCAGTGCACCAGCGACTGAGGCATGGCAGCCAAAATCGGCAGCGGTGGCAGCTGAGCCGGGTGCACTGCGAACAGCCCAGCCTCCGCTGGCCCAAACGTCGATTTTCCGCCCACCAGCACACCGACAGCACCGAAGGCCACATTTGGCAGGTACAGCAGCGAGAGGCCGCTGACCGCAACACTTTCACCGACGGTATCCGTGATTGCAAATGTCTCTGCCAGCAACTCTCGATGCCAAATCAGCGAAACGAGTGTCACCACAACACCGGCCAGCCACAGCCATGCCACGTAGCTGCCCGCCAGACGGGCCGACCCGAGCAACCACTCCGGCAGCTTCCGGCGCAGCAGTAGTGCACGCAGCAACCGCTGCCCCATTCCCAGCACCAAGGCCACGAGATTTACAAGCAGCGCGGCTGCAATCGCAAGGCCGAAACTAGGGGTCTGAACGCGGGGAAACACCTTCGACGCGTCGTAAAGCATGAGCCACGCGATGATGGTGAGAACAATGGGCGTGCCCAGATACGCGCCGACCAACGCGCGCACATCCTTGATGCTGATGCGGTCAGCGACCTCGCGGCGCACCCGCCAAGCGATGAATGCCACCATCAGCACTGCGGGTAGCGCCGGCGTGAGCCCCAGCGTCGTGCCGTTAAAGCGGAACGGGGCAAGGTTAAACATCATCCACATCGACGCGATACTCGCTGGAAGCGGAGACATTCCAGCGCCACTGACGATGACGCCAATCAGAGCTACCGAGATGATGAACAGCAATACGACGCCGTAAGAACCGGCAACAGACAGCCCAAACCGGCGTGTACGAGGCGAGTTAATGAAACGACGGAACCCCGAGGGACGCCCCTTGCGTGACGACGTTCCGGAGCCCCCCGCTTTCATCTTCGTCGTGGCGGCTCGATTGCTGTCGGCACCGACGCTGCGCGCACCGCCAGTCTGACCGGCCTGCGTATTCTGCCATGCGCGGGCAGTGCGCTCGCTGCGGACGCTACGGGAACCCCCGCCGCTGCCACCGGCACCGGTGCGGCTTCGCCGATTTCGATCGCTACCGGAGGAACCTCTCCGCGAATCCGCGCCTTTCACAGTGACATCGTCCTTCCCGCGTCTAATCATTGACAGCTGATTGCCCACCTATATAGATAGGGTGCCACGCAAGGGTGCGTCACAGCCATGGCCATATAGTGCCATACATACAACGCCTCTTTGTTTAGGCATTGCAGAGTCTAATTTGAAGGTACGGATCCCAGGACGGACGGTATCCGTTGAGTCCGATCTCCTTTTGCCCCCTCCCCCCCCCAAAGTGGCTTCACCTTTGGTTTCCATTTGTCAACGCCGATGGGTTACTTTTTGCCACCCCCGCGACCACACCCTTAGTTCACCCGGAAACTACTTGCCGATCCCCCTACCCAGCCCCTCGATTAAGGGGCATCCGCCATAAATCCCCTGGCAACACACCGGTTGCGCTTCACCGGATCCGTGATACAAGACAACAGCCCCACGGCCACAGCACGGCCCTATTGAACTGAAACTGACGAATCAGCGAACAAGTTCTCTAAAAACAAGTTGCTTGCCCTATATCGAACCGTTATTATCGCAGAAGTTAGATAACAGTTGGGTTACAAAGAGTTTCGTTGGCAGGGAGATTGAAGTGACGTTTTTCAATGCTCGTCGCGGAGGCGGAAAGCACCGCAAGGTAGAGGTTTCCGCAACTTCTCGCGCAGCACTGGTCGCACTGTCCGCATCGACGATCGCTTCCTCCAACGCGGTCGCCCACGCAGCTGAGACCGAGAATAAGGCTCCGGAGAACTCAGCTTCGACTCAGACCCGCGCTGCTCAGCCGAAGAACAACGCTCCGATGGTGCTGGCCTCCAGCTCCTTCAATCCGAGCACTAACCTCAGCGACCACCTCGCTACGGCGTTGCAGTACAACCAGGAGCGCGTTGCTCGCGACCAGGCTGCCCGCGCTCCGAAACTCTCCATCCCGACCGTGGGGCTGCTGACCTCACCGTTCGGCTCACGCTGGGGAACCTTCCACTACGGTGTCGACCTGGCTAACGTCACCAACACCCCAATCATGTCCGTCATGGACGGCACTGTTATCGATGCAGGCCCGGCTCAGGGCTACGGCCAGTGGATTCGCGTTCGCCATGACGACGGCTCTGTTTCCGTCTACGGCCACATCGAGTCCATCTACGTTGCTGTCGGAGAAGCTGTCCGAGCTGGTCAGGTCATCGCCGGTATGGGCAACCGCGGCTTCTCCACCGGTACGCACCTCCACTTCGAGATCCACCCGGATGGCACCACTCCGGTCGACCCGGTGACCTGGTTCATCCAGCGTGGTCTGAACCTGAACTAATCAGGTATCGGCACAGGTACGAGCAAGCCTGGCCGCTCTGCGAAGGCCCTACCTGTGCACCGGCCCCTGTTTGACCGCGGCTGCAAGCCTCCCCTGATTAAATTTTTCAGAAACCGGCATCGCCGCCGGTACTGGGGCTTTACTCTTGACACATGGCAGAGACTCAAACATTCCGCATGTGGAAGAAGTTGGCTGCGACTCCAGTCGTCGGCAAGCGTCTATTTTCCTTAACCGCCGCATTGACGGCGCCATATTTCCGCACAATCTGTCCCAAGCTAGAGACGATGCAGCCTGGACTGGCGGTAGCGCGCATGCCCGCTTGGTGGGGCGTGCGTAATCACATTAAGTCCGTGCATGCGATTGCTGCGTGTAACCTCGCTGAATTCGCGATGGGCATGCTCTGTGAGGCCAGCGTACCGACAACGCATCGCTGGGTTCCAAAGGGCATGACGACGAACTACAAGCGCATCTCCGTTGGTGGCCTGACGGCTGTGGCCAAGGCTGAGTTGCCGGACTTCTCCACCATCACACCGGAGACTGGTGGGGTAGATTTTCCCGTCCACATCGTGCTGACCGATGCCAACGGCACCGAAGTACAAGATGCCACCATCAACTGCTGGGTGACAGCGAAGAAGCCTAAGTAGCCTCCACGCGATAGTGGCACGTGCACGGCCGCGGGTAGGGACGGCCAGTCGGGCGGTGGTTGTTCTTTTACAACTTCTCCATGGGCACGCCGCCGATAAGCATCATGCGGACCTTACCTGCGGATCCAAAGTCAATCATCGCAGTTGCCCGGGGCGCGGCCCCTTGGACCTCAAGCACAGTGCCTAAGCCGTACTTGTCGTGAACAACCTTGTCACCGGGCTCTAGGTGCAAGACCTGATTCTTCTTTCGGGATGACGCACCAGAGTTAGAGGATCCACCAGAGCCGAAGCCCGAGCTGGAACCGAAGCCCGACGAGGCACCATGGCCACGACCAAACGCGCTGCCCGCGCCGTAGCCACCAGAACCAAAACCACCAGAACCGGCGCCCCAGCTGCGAGCCGGAGCCTCGCGCAGCCAATCGATCAGGTCGCTTGGGACTTCCCCCAGGAAACGTGAAGGCGGATTATTCTGCGGCGAACCCCACGAGGACCGAGTCACAGCGCGCGTGAGATACAGCTGCTTGCGAGCTCGGGTAATACCCACATAGGCCAGACGTCGCTCTTCAGCCAGCTCCTTCGGATCGCCCAGGGCGCGCAGGTGCGGGAACAGTCCGTCTTCCCAGCCAATGAGAAATACCACCGGAAACTCCAGGCCCTTAGCCGTATGTAGCGTCATCAACGTCACTACACCGGTGTCATCATCCGGAATCTGATCCGCATCGGCCACCAGAGAAACTCGCTCGAGGAATGCCTGCAGACTTCCCGGTTCCGCTTCCCCATCGTTGTCGAAGTCGGCCGCGAAATCACGCGCGAGGTCATTCGCGATTCCAGATTCCACCTCGGACTCGCCACTAGTATCAGCACCGCTTTCAGCATCAGCTGCAGCGCCAGAGCCTTCATTTACATCAGCGCTAATATCCACCGACGACATCATCCGCGCCTCTGCAGAGAACTCCCGCGCAACGCTGACGAGCTCATTGAGGTTGTCCAGGCGCGTGGCATCTTGCGGATCATTGGAGCGCTCGAGCTCCGACTTGTACCCACTGCGATCAATAATCGCGTTGACCAAATCACCGATATCGGCCAGTTCACCGGATGCCATATCCGCCGCCAAGCCATCAATCATCTCGACGAACGCCGCCATCGCGTTTCGACTCCGCGCCGCCACCGCCGGAACCTTACCCTCCGCTACGGCACGTAGCGCCGTGCCGAACGAGCACCTCTCGTCCTCGGCATAGAGCGACACATGAGCCACCGCACGGTCACCGATTCCGCGGCGCGGCGTATTGATAATGCGACGCAGCGAAACATCATCGTCGAAGTTCTCAATAACGCGCAGGTAGGCGACAATATCGCGTACTTCCTTACGCTCATAGAACCTGGTGCCACCAACCACCGTGTACGGAACGCCCATACGAATGAAGACATCCTCTAGCGCACGGGAGGAATTATTGGTGCGGTAGAAAATCGCCACATCTGAATACGAGTACGGCCCGTAGTCGACCAATTGCTCAATCTCGTTAGCGATAAACCGAGCCTCATCGTGCTCATTGTCCGCCACGTAGCCCTTGATCTTGCCGCCCTCACCGAGATCGGTCCACAGCTTCTTCTCCCGGCGGTTCTCATTGCGCGCAATCAACGCATTGGCCGCCGACAGAATCGTCTGCGTCGAGCGATAGTTTTGCTCCAGCAGAATCGACGTGGCCTCCGGATAGTCCTTCTCAAACTCCTCAATATTGCGAATAGTCGCACCACGGAAGGCATAAATGGACTGGTCCGAATCGCCCACCACACACAGCTCACTCGGAGGCACATCTCCACCGGGCTTGCCGACGAGCGTCGAGACCAAAACATACTGCGCATGGTTGGTGTCCTGGTATTCGTCCACCAACACATGCCGGAAACGGCGACGGTAATACTCTGCAACCTGCGGGTGATTGGTGAAAATCCGAACGACCTCACCGATTAGATCGTCAAAGTCCACGGCATTAGCCGCCCGTAGCCTGGTCTGGTACTCCAGGTAAACCCGTGCAACGACGTCATCAAAAGGATTGCGCGTCGTCGACGCGTCCGCGAGGGCCTTCTCCGGGTCAATCAACTCATTCTTGAGATTGGAGATACGCGACGAGAGCACGCGGCCGGTGAACTTCTTGGCATCTAGGTCCATGTCCTTAGCGATAATGGACAGCAAACGCCGGGAGTCGTCCGAATCATAAATAGAGAAATTGGAATTAAGCCCCGGTACTAGCGCATGCTGCATGCGCAGTATGCGCACACACATGGAGTGGAACGTGGACACCCACATACGCCGCGCCTGGTCACCGACCAGTCCCGCCACACGCTCGCGCATCTCGGCTGCGGCCTTATTGGTAAAGGTAATAGCCAAAATTTGGCTTGGCAGGACCCCACGCGCACCGATCAGGTATGCAATCCTGCGCGTCAGCACAGATGTCTTTCCTGAACCCGCTCCAGCCACAATCAACAGTGGTGAACCAATGTGCTCCACTGCTTGGCGCTGCTGCGGATTAAGCCCCTCTAGCAGCGACTCTGAATCAAAACTGGGCTCGAAGCCACCGCCAAAACCGCCGCCAAAGCTGGCAGCGTCACTCGGTGCGCTATTGCTACCAGCGCTGGCGAAGTGGCCGAACCCACCACGGCCAGGCGTAGCACCGCCCGCCTCACCGTGGTTCGAACCAGCATGGCTATCGCCACTACGTCCATCGTCAGCATTGAAGGACCCGAACAGCATTCCAGTTTCATTTCCCATGATGGCTACTACAGTAGCCGAGCCCCCGGATTGGACTGTTCGAATCCTTTGGCACAATAAGAACTATGAGCGAAAACCCTGCGGACACTCGCGCCGCACACACCGACAACACCGACGGCGCCGAGCACAGCCAGCAGGCGGCGGCAGTATCCCCTTTTGAAGTCCGCACCCCCACCGGTACCGATGACCCGTTGAGCTCCGCGGAGATCGAACAGTACCGCAAGGAAATCAACCGCCTTGACGGGCTGATTATCGATGCCATTCAACGCCGCACCGCAATCAGTAAGGCCGTCGGCAAAACCCGCCTGGGATCTGGCGGCACGCGTCTCGTGCACGGCCGAGAGGTGCAGATCATCAACGAGTTCCGCGACGCACTTGGCCCAGAGGGCCCGGCAATCGCGTCGGCGCTGCTGCGCATGGGACGCGGTCGCCTGGGCTAACCCTCGCCAGCTACCTGTCCTGCTAGCCTTCCAGGGAAATCAGCTTTTCCTCTAGGAACTCATTGATACCGGTGAAGCCGCCCTCACGGCCAAGACCGGACTGCTTGACACCACCGAACGGCGCCGACGGGTCCGACAGCGAGCCCTTATTGACCGCAACCATGCCGGACTCCAATGCCTCTGCCGCACCAAGTGCCTTGGTCAGGTTCTCACTGAACACATACGCCGCCAGACCAAAGATCGTGTCATTTGCCTGCTCAATCGCGTGCTCATCGTCCGTGAAGGTTGTCACTGCAACCACCGGACCGAAAATCTCTTCGCGGACAATATCCGCATCCTCGGGCACATCGGTCAGAACTGTGGGCTCGAAGAAGTAGCCGTCGGAAAGCGCGCCGCCGAGATCTGGGATCTTGCCGCCGCACTCTACTTTCGCACCGCGCTTGACCGCATCGTCAACCAGATCACGAACCTTTTCCTGTTGATCACGCAGCGCGAGTGGCCCAAGGTCCGTCGCCGGATCGGTACCCTCGCCCAACTTCAGCTCCGCAAAACGCTTGACGACGCCTTCGACGAACGCATCCTTCTTGGATTCATGAACAATAAAGCGATTCGGGGCGATACACACCTGGCCGCCATTGCGGAGCTTGGCGTCACTGACTGCCTGCACAGCCTTATCAACATCACCATCAGAGAGAATGACAAACGGAGCATTCCCGCCGAGCTCAAGGGAAACTTTCATCGAAGTTTCCGCGGCCTTCGCAGCGAGCATCTGGCCAACTTCGGTGGAACCGGTGAAGGTGAACTTGCGCAGGCGGTCATCGGAAAGCAGGGCCGAAACGTTGGCTGAGTGTCCTGTTGGCAGCACGGAGATTACGCCTGCGGGGACACCGGCTTCGATAAGCAGTTTGCCCAGGTAGAGCATGGTCAGCGGAGTTTTGGACGCCGGCTTAATAATGACCGGGCAGCCGGCGGCGAGTGCCGGGGCGATCTTGCGGGTACCCATAGCCAGCGGGAAATTCCACGGCGTAATAGCCAAAGCCGGGCCGACCGGCTGCTTAATCACCGCGACGCGCGAGGTTCCGCTCGGAGAAATTCGGTAATCGCCGGAGATACGCACGGCCTCCTCAGCGAACCAACGAAAAAACTCGCCACCGTAGCCGACCTCAGCCTTGGAATCCGGCAACGCACGGCCCATCTCCAGGGACTGCAGCTGGGCCAACTTGTCTGCATCCCGACGGATGAGTTCAAAAGCGCGGTAAAGAATCTCGCTGCGCTTGCGGGGCGGGGTTACCTTCCACTCCTTCTGGGCTGCGACGGCGTCGTCAAGCGCCTGCCTGGCGTCCTCCTCTGTGGCGGAGGCGACCTGGACCAGCGGCTTATCTGTCGCGGGGTTAACGACATCGAAGGTCTCACCATTCGACGCGGGACGGAACTCGCCGCCGAGGAGAAGGCCTGTGGGGACATCTTTGAGGATGTTGTCGTAATCAGGGGTGAAATCAGTCATATTTTCCAGGGTAGGTGCCTTTGCTGAAGCGGGCTAGGGACTCGTAGGTGGCGGATAGTCGACGGATGGTCGGCGCATAGGCGGAGCATAGGCACCGCGGAATCGAGCTGCCAGCAGATTGTGGTCACGCCTGATCGAATACTGTCGCCCGGCGAGAGCGCCAAAACGCAACTAGTCTGGGGAGGTATAAAGTGCATTTCGTCAAAACTCACCTGGGAGCAGGAATGACTGTAGATATCACCGCAACCGAACAGTGGGCTCAGCTGGCTAAGCGCGTGGACAATGTTCGCGCCACCTCGCTGCGTGAGCTTTTCGCCAATGAAGATGGCCGCACTGAGAAGCTGACTTTCGATGCGGGCACTCTCCACGTTGACCTTTCCAAGAACTTGATGTGCCTCGACGGTTTTGCCGAGCTGGTTGAGCTCGCTCGCGCCGCTGGCATCGAAGAAGCACGCGAGAAGATGTTCCGCGGTGACAAGATCAACACCACTGAAAACCGCTCCGTGCTGCACACAGCGCTGCGCCTGCCAGCAGAGGAAAATCTGACCGTCGGCGACCAGGATGTTGCTGCCGACGTGCATGAGGTGCTCGGCCGCATGCGCGACTTTGCTCGCAGCCTCCGCAGTGGAGACTGGCTGGGATACACGGGTCACACTATTAAGACTGTGGTCAACATCGGCATCGGTGGCTCCGACTTGGGCCCGGCAATGGTGACCAAGGCGCTGCGCACCTACGCCACTGCCGGCATTGATGCCCGCTTTGTCTCTAACGTTGACCCATCTGATCTACATGCGGTTCTGGATGAGGTCGATCCGGAGTCCACGCTGTTTATCGTCGCTTCCAAGACCTTCACCACGCAGGAGACGCTCTCCAACGCTCACGCAGCTCGCCGCTGGCTTATCCAGCAGCTGGGTAGCGAAGATGCCGTCGCCAAGCACTTCGTCGCCGTTTCCACGAATGCCGAAAAGGTCGCCGAATTCGGCATCGACACTGAGAACATGTTTGGCTTCTGGGACTGGGTCGGCGGCCGCTACTCCGTCGACTCCGCCATCGGCCTGTCCATCATGGCCGTCGTTGGTCCGATGGACTTCATGCGCTTCCTGCAGGGCTTCCGCGCAATGGATGAGCACTTCCTCAACGCTCCGCTGGAGCAGAACGTGCCGGTACTGATGGGCATGCTGAATGTCTGGTACTCAAACTTCCTCGACGCTCAGTCGCATGCCGTGCTGCCCTACTCTGAAGATCTCTCTCGCTTCCCGGCGTACCTTCAGCAGCTCACCATGGAATCGAACGGTAAGTCCGTGCGTACCGACGGCAAGAGGGTGGACTACAACACCGGAGAAATCTTCTGGGGTGAGCCGGGAACGAACGGCCAGCACGCTTTCTTCCAGCTCCTTCACCAGGGAACTCGCCTAGTTCCGGCTGACTTCATCGGCTTTGCCCGTCCACGCCAGGATCTGCCGACGGCTTCCGGCGAAGGTTCTATGCACGACCTACTGATGAGTAACTTCTTCGCACAGACCAAGGTGCTGGCCTTCGGTAAGACCGCAGAAGAAATTCGCGCAGAGGGCGTTGCCGAGGAACTCGTAGAGCACAAGGTCATGCCAGGTAACCGTCCGACCACGACCATCATGGCCGAGGAACTGACCCCGGACGCTGTCGGTGCGCTGATTGCACTCTACGAGCACATCACCTTCGTCGAGGGCATTGTTTGGGGCCTGAACTCCTTCGACCAGTGGGGCGTCGAGCTGGGCAAGCAGCAGGCTGGCGACCTACTGCCTGCTGTTACCGGTGAAGTTGCACCGGATTCGGGCGATGCCTCCACCGATGCGCTGCTGACCTGGTACCGCGACAAGCGCTAACGTCTTCTGGCCAACTGGCCTAGATAACTAACAGTCCGCCCTCGGCTTGAACTGATTCTCGCTGCGGGCGGGCTGTTGTTATTTGTATCCCTCTAAATCTTCACCGCGTAGCCGTCCACACGGTAGCCCTTCACAATGTCCTTGCCGAATGGGAAGCAGGTCACCGGAATCATCTTGACGTTGGCCACCGCCAGTGGAATTCCAACGATGGTGACAGCCTGCGCCGCCGCAGTCATGATGTGACCGATGGCCAGCCACAGACCGGCGATGAGGAACCAGATTACATTCATCACACCGGCACTAACGGCACCGACCGCGCCCCGTCCGGAACGCTCCACCACGGAGCGTCCGAACGGCCACAGTGCATAAGAAGCCATGCGGAACGAGGCCACACCAGCGGGAATTGTGACAATCAAAATACAGGCAAGAACGCCGAAGAAAATGTAGCCCAAAGCAAGCCACAGGCCACCGAACAACAGCCAAATGATATTCAGCAAGGTCTTCATGCCACTTAAGTCTAGTCAGGATGCGTAGTCGGCATCTGGAGTTAGCGCAGCTCACCTAACGCCTGCGCAAAGTGAGGCATTAAGCCCATGGAGCCACTCGGATGCGGTGAGGATGGGGCGCGGCATCCCGTCGCAAAGCGGGGTTGGGAAAAAGCTAATAGTATCTAAGTCATGTCTGCCTACATTGAAGATGATGTTCTTGCCTATCGACTTGCCGTGGGCGCCAGTGAAATTCTCAAGGGTGTCCGCAACGTAGGCCTGCTGCGTGGCCGCATTCTGGGAGATGCCGGCGACGCACTGGCACAGGAGTGGATTGCCCGCGTACTGGAGCAGCACCGTCCGGACGACGGACTGCTGTCGGAGGAAGCCGCGGATAACCGTGAGCGCCTGGACTCAAAGCGGGTGTGGATTATTGACCCACTCGATGGCACGCGTGAGTTCGCTTCGGGCCGCCAGGACTGGGCAGTTCATGTCGCTCTGGTAGAGGACGGTCAGCCGACCCACGCTGCTGTTGGTCTGCCGGATCACGGCCAGGTTTTCCACACGGGTGAGGCCAAGGCTGTCCAGGGGCCGCGTGCGGGCAAGATTGTCGTATCGCGTACTCGCCCACCGGCTGTGGCAAAGTACGTCGCTGACAAGCTGGGCATGGAGCTGGTAGAGATGGGCTCCGCTGGTGCGAAGGCAATGCACGTACTGCTCGGTGACTACGACGCCTACATCCACGACGGTGGTCAGTACGAGTGGGATTCGGCAGCGCCGGTTGGTGTCGCTAAGTCCGCCGGTTTGCATGTCAGCCGCCTAGACGGCTCCGCGCCGACCTACAATAATGTCGATACTTTCCTGCCGGATATGCTGTTCTGCCGACCGGACCTGTCGGAGGAGATTCTGGCAGCGGTGAAGGAATTCAAGAATCAAGAGCAGAAGTAGGTAAGCTAGGGCGGCTATGACCGACTCCACTGACATCACAACACAGGCTCATCAGGGCATTCAGACTCCGTACGAGGATTTGCTGCGCGAAATTCTCGCTGACGGAGCAGCTAAATCAGACCGCACTGGCACGGGCACTCGCTCAGTGTTCGGCCGCCAGCTGCGCTTTGATCTGAACGAGGGCTTCCCACTGATCACCACTAAGAAGGTGCACCTGAAGTCCATCGTGTACGAGCTGCTGTGGTTCCTCCGCGGCGATTCGAACGTCCGGTGGCTCCAGGACCGCGGAGTGACTATTTGGGATGAGTGGGCAGACAACAACGGCGACCTCGGCCCGGTCTATGGCGTGCAGTGGCGCTCCTGGCCCACTCCGGATGGGCACCACATCGACCAGATTGCACAGGCGCTGGAGACTTTGAAGTCCAACCCGGATAGCCGCCGCAACATCGTCAGCGCATGGAATGTCTCCGAGATTTCCAATATGGCGCTGCCGCCATGCCATCTGCTGTTCCAGTTCTACGTCGCAGATGGCAAGCTCAGCTGCCAGCTCTACCAGCGCAGCGCGGACATGTTCCTGGGCGTGCCATTTAACATCGCTTCCTATGCACTGTTGACGCACATGATGGCGCAGCAGGCGGGCTTGGACGTTGGTGAGTTCATCTGGACCGGTGGTGATTGCCACATCTACGACAACCACATTGAACAGTGCGAACTGCAGGTCTCCCGTGAGCCACGCCCCTACCCCACGCTGAAGCTTCGGAAGGCCGACAGCATTTTCGACTACGCTTACGAGGACATCGAGGTCATCGGCTACGACCCGCATCCTCTGATTCGCGGTCAGGTGGCTGTCTAAGTCAGCGAAAGGTGAGTGTCGACATGAACGAGTCCACCGCTTCCACCAGCGCAAAGCCCCCGTTTGTAGGGATGATTTGGGCGCAGTCTCGGGCCGGCATTATCGGCGACGGCGCGACTATGCCCTGGCATCTGCCTGAAGATCTTCAGCATTTCAAAACAACGACGATGGGCGCACCAGTCATCATGGGGCGTCGCACGTGGGACTCGCTGAATCCCAAGTTCCGTCCACTCCCGGGTCGTCGAAACATCGTCCTTTCGCGCTCCGTGTCCGATTTCCCCGGCGCTGAATCCGCAGCCAGCCTCGAAGCGGCACTCGCAGCCGTCGCCGACGAGCCCGCAGCATGGATTATCGGGGGCGGACGTGTCTATCGCGATGCACTTTCGCTTGCCGACGAATGCGTGGTCACCGACATTGATACTGATGTCAATGTCCCGGTACCGGTCATGGCTCCCGACCTCTACGACTGGGTTCGTGTCGAGGATGGCCCGTGGCAGACGTCAACGACCGGCCTACGCTACCGCTTCTGCACGTGGCGGCGTCTAGAGGATTAGCTTCCTTTAAAAGCCTCGGAAGGAAAGCCTCCGAAGAGCATCTGGGAAGGGTGCCGAGCAAGGCTCTGAGGTGGGGCTACTGCCCGGCGGACGTATTGCGCAATGGAATATCGGCCTTGGTCCGCGCGTTGGACTAAGTATGACTGATGTGAAGACTCCACAGACCACCGAACACGTGACCATTTACGCTGCGGCCTGGTGCCCTTTCTGCCAGAACCTCATTGCTGGCCTGAAGGAAAACGGCACTCCGTTTGAGGCTTGGGACGTCGAAAAGCACGACGACCTTTCGAAGTGGGTTGAGTCCGTCAATGACGGCAACCGCGTTGTGCCGACTGTGCTGTACTCCGATGGCGAGCACGCCACGAATCCGTCTGTGGAGGAAGTCACCGCTAAGTACGCTGAACTCTCCAGCAAGTAAGCGCAGCATAAGCGCATCGGTACGTTCTTATTGCACAGCCAAAAAGCCGAGCCCCACTTTCGGGGCTCGGCTTGTTTTAATTACGAGTGCGGCCGGTCATGTTGCCAGTCGCGATACCAGCATTAGTCCAGATCGTCGTGTGCCATCAGCTGACGAGCAGCCTCAGTAATCGAGCCAGACAGCGACGGGTAGACAGAGAAGGAGCTTGCCAGGTCATCGACGGTGAGCTGGTTGGAGACACACACAGCAATTGGCAGAATCAGCTCCGAGGCGGTCGGAGCGACCACCACACCACCGATAATCATGCCGGAATTCTTACGGCAGAACAGCTTGACGAAGCCGTGGCGCAGCGAGCGCATCTTCGCACGCGGGTTACCTGCCAGCGGGAAAACCTCAACACGAGCGGAGACCTCACCGGACTCAATCTGAGCCTGGGAGACACCAACAGTCGCAATCTCCGGGCGGGTGAACACTGCCGAGGAAACGGTGCGCAGGCGAATTGGCGAAACACCTTCACCGAGGGCGTGGTACATCGCAATACGACCTTGCATAGCTGCAACGGAAGCCAGCGGGAACAAGTCGGTGCAGTCACCGGCAGCGTAGATACCCGGCACGTTGGTGCGGGAAACACGGTCAACGTGAATGTGGCCAGACGGGGTCATTTTCACACCACTTGCGTCCAGACCCATATCCGCAGTGTTCGGAATCGATCCGACGGTCATCAACGCGTGGGAGCCGAAGACCTCACGGCCGTCGGAAGTGACGACGCGAACGCCGCCGTCCTCAGTGCGTTCGACAAGATCACAGCGGGCGTTCTTCACAACGTCCACACCGCGCTCCAGCAGGACCTCCTCCAGGGCATCTGCAGCGTCAGCATCCTCGTGCGGCAGGATACGGTCACGCGAAGCGACCATGGTGACCTTCACACCCAACTCGGTGAACGAGGATACGAACTCAGCACCGGTAACACCAGAACCGACCACAATGAGGTGCTCCGGCAGCTCCTCCAGTTCGTAAACCTGACGCCAGGTCAAAATACGGTCACCATCAGGAATTGCACCCGGCAGAATACGTGGGGACGCACCGGTGCAGACCAGCACCAGGTCGGCTTCAAGAGTGACCTCGCCGCCCTCGAGCAAGTCGACGGTGACGTAGTGAGTTACACGGCCCGGGTCGTGGTCATCGAGACGACCGCGGCCCTGCAGCATTTTGATGCCCTCGCGCTCCATCTGTGCGCGAACATCGTCAGACTGCTGCTGCGCCAGGCGCTTAACGCGCTCGTTGACCGCAGTGAAGTCGATTTTACGCTGGGAGAAGTCCGGGCGAAGACCCATCTCGTCCGCACGGCGCATATCGGTACGAACGCCCGTCGCCGCGATGAAGGCCTTAGAGGGAACGCAATCCCACAGGACGGAAGAACCGCCCATACCGGCATCCTCAACCACAGTGACTTCAGCACCGTACTTGGCGCCAACCAGCGCTGCTTCGTAGCCGGCTGGGCCGCCGCCAATGATTACGATCCTCTGTGCCACAAATCCTCCAAAGTTGCCGTGGATATCACAATGTAACTACCGCGGGAGGCGTTTTCCCCGCTTTGCCCCAATAGTCTAACGGACAGTCATGGTTGACTGCGCGCCATCCTCATAGCGTGCGACGATGCCAGCGAAGAGTTTCACACCAACGCCCAGGCAACGCTCGTCCACGATTAGATCATCTCGGTGCAAATCGTGCTTGTCTCCACGACCGGACCAGCAGCCCAGACGAGCCATCGCACCCGGGACGTGCTCGAGATACCAACCGAAGTCCTCGCCGCCGGACGACTGTGGGGCCTGAATGACAGCATTCTCGTCCACTCGTCGCACCGCTTCCGCAATCAGGGCGGTGCAGTATTCGTCGTTAAGCACAGGCGGCACGCCACGCTCGTAGTTGATGGTGCAATCGGCGCCGGTCGGAGCGAGGACCTGTTCAATCAGTTCGCGCACCAGTGGATCGATGTCGCGCCAGGTCTTGATGTCCGCGGTGCGCAGGGTGCCACTGACGCTGCCTTCCGACGGAATCGCGTTGTGCGCGTACCCGGAGTGAACGGAGCCGAACGTCAGCACGGTGCCTGTACGAGGATCGACGCGTCGCGACAGCAAGCCCGGCAAATCTACAATCAATTTACCCAGTGCATAGACAACATCGGCTGTCATCTGCGGACGGGAGGTATGCCCGCCCGGGCCATGCACCTGAATCTCCAGCGTGTCGGCCGCAGAGGTGATGGCACCTGTTCGAACGCCGACGTGACCTACGCGCAGCTTCGGCTCACAATGGACGGCAAAAATACGCTCAACGCCATTGAGCGCACCGGCAGCGATAACCTCGGGTGCACCGCCAACCATGACCTCCTCGGCGGGTTGGAAAATGAAACGCAGCGGCGTCGGCAACGTGTGCTTTTCGTGGTACTCAGCCATAGCCAGTGCCGTCGCGAGCGTGATCGCGGTGTGGAAATCATGCCCGCAGGCATGCATGACGCCGTCATTGGTGCTGGCAAACTCCAGCCCCGTGCTCTCTGTAATTGGAAGCGCGTCGATATCACCGCGGAAAGCGAGACGTCCCGGGAGTTCACCTCCGGCTTCGCTACCGGCGAGTTCGTCTTCACCAATGTCGACCATCAGGCCGGTGTTGGGAAACAGCACTGGTTTCAGCCCTGCAGCACGCAGCTTCTCCTCCACAAAAGCCGTGGTGGCGTGCTCCATGTGAGATAGCTCTGGGTGCGCATGAAGATGCCGCCGCCACTCGAGAATCTCGTTCGCGTGCTCGGCCCACCAGTGCTTAATAAACTCCTCAATCACAACTCTCCAGTGTAAGCGCTCCATCGACAGGCCGTAACAAGAGGCCTACCGACGACTGCGCCAGCGACAGCAGTGGCCGGCAAGCGCTTGAATGTCAGCGCCAGACGTACGCATGACCAGGAGTCACTTCTTTAACTTTGGCCTCTTCAATTATCAGATGTTTCACATTTTGAGGAAGTCTGCGATGATAATAGGCATGTCCGGCAATGGCACACCTAAGTCTCTCAGCATCCCCATCATCATCGTGGCCACCGCACTCGTGGTCGTCATCGGCATCGCCATCGGCCTGTCGCTGAACAATAGTGATGAGCCCCAGCGTCCGGAGGTCCCCTCCTCCTCGCAGCCGACGTCGCCCAGTTCGACACCGCCGTCCTCGACGAGTTCGACTTCTACGAGCAAGACGACCACCACGACCACAACTACGTCGAAGTCCTCCGAGACGTCGTCAAGCACGCCGAGCACTTCGACATCGTCCTCGTCGTCGACGCCGAGCACCACGTCTTCGCCATCCACGACGACGAGCTCAGAGCCGACATCAGCTCCGGAGGGGCAGGACTTCGGCACTGGCCGCTCCGACCTAGACGGCCTGGGCTTCGTGGGCAGCTCCGCACGCTGCGACAACGGTGACCGCGCCTTTGCTGTTATCGCCGCTGAACAGGGAATTAAGGCTGCTGCTTGTGAGACGCGCTCCGGCGAGAAGTACTACCGCTCGGATACACCACAGGGTTCCGGATCGATGGACATCATCGTCGATGAGGGCGACCGCGTTGTTGCACAAAACGGCTCGTACAAGTACCAGATGTCCCCCGACGGAGTTCTTGTGACCAAGGACAACGAGGTCGTCAAGAAGTACGCGGCAGAAGCCTGGGGAACTGCCTAAGAGATCAATTTAAAGATCAATGTTGCGGGGACCGTAGAGGCGGTCGCCCGCATCTCCCAACCCCGGCACGATGTAGGCATCCTCGTTAAGATCCGGGTCCACCACTGTGGTGACAAGACGCACCGGGAAACCGGATTCCTTCAAGGCGTCGACACCCTGCTGTGCGGAAATGATGCACACGGCCGTGATGTTGTCCGCGCCGCGATCCACCAACAGCTTCAGGGCATGCAGCAGTGAACCGCCGGTTGCCAGCATTGGGTCGACCAGGAAGACAGTGCGCCCGGACAGATCCTCCGGTAGCGCCTCGAGGTACGGCACCGGCTCATGGGTTTCCTCATTACGAGCCAAGCCAATAAAGCCCACCTGCGCATCCGGAATCATCGACAGCGACGGATCAATCATGCCAAGACCCGCACGAATGACGGGAACAATAATCGGCGGATCCTGCAGACGGTAACCCGGCGCGGTAGTGATTGGGGTCTGAACATCGAAGTTATCGACGGGCAGCTCCCGGCTTGCCTCGTAAATCAGCATTGCGCCCAGATCGGCGAGTGCCGCACGGAAGCCCGCGTTATCAGTGCGCGCGTCGCGCAGAATGGTCAAACGTGACTGTGCCAAGGGATGGTTGACAACGGTAATCTCCATGCCTTCCAAAATACATTGCTTTGCTTTTGCTGCTCTGGTGCCGGCAAAAGCAAATTTCTGAAAACGCGTTCCCCAAAAAAAATGGAACCGAATCGGCCTTTTTCGCGCCTAACAATACGAGGGCTATTTACTGCGCCCTATTTGCACAAGTCCGCCTACTACCAAACCACTTGCCACTCAGTCGCCGTCCGAACCCCGCTAGCCGTTCTGCCACAGCACTGAGTGTTGAACCACACGCGAATTTCCTAGAGAGGCCGTCAACATTGTCCCGTCCATCACCACACAGTTCCCACAGCCAATCTTTTCTCTCTCCGACCACTAGCGGGAATGACTCAGTCTTTACGCTGGTGCCAGAGCTGATTTCTGCCGATGCCACGCGCCTTGACGCGTTGTCGCAGCAGGTCAGCGGCGCTGACTTGGGCATCAGCGCACTGCTCTCGCTTGGCGACGTCCCGTTTGCTGGGCCCTTCTGTCACGCTGCAGCCACTGCTCTACAGCACCAACACGAGCATGTAGCTGAGCTGAATGAGTACGGCACCAGCGCTGCTCGTGCACTGAACGCTCTTGTCTCTGCGGTGTCCACTGCTGAAGATGCCGGCGCATATGCGCTGCAGTCCATCTCACCGAAAATGGGAGCCGTTGCAACTCGCGGAATGGGCGGTGCGTGATGCTTCCCACCAATCTACTTACGGAGGTCCCCACCGCGATTGCACAACAGCTAAGTCCTGCCATCGCACCCGCACTGGCAGGACTTGCTGGGGCCGCAATACCCGCCGCGAGTACCGCCTGGCGCTCAGTGGCAGATTCCGTTGACCGCAACTGGGGCGATGGTGCTGGTTCCGGAGCAGGGGCCGCGGGAACAAGTCTCAAACGGGCTGCAAATGCGGCAGCCGACTTGGAAACTCGCGCCGGAACCATTGACAGTGACATTGCCAAGGGGCTGGCCGCAGTAATGTCAGCGGCCACTGATTTGGCCCGGATTGCCATGGATTTTGTCACTTCCGCCATGGGCTCGTTGACTGCGACGGCTGCGGGGCCCGCTGGTCTCGCCGCGACCGGCGCCAGCCTAGCCTCAGCGGCCAGTTCCGCGATCTCCCAGGCCATTGCGCGGCTCATGAAACTCGAGCAAGAACTGCGACCTCTGGTGCAGTCGCTGATACAGCAAGCGAGTACCGCGGTGGACACCCCTACCCCACCTCACTCGGCACAGTTGGAGGCCCCAGGTATCACTCAAGCCGCCCTCGCTTCTACGTCTACGAACACCCCAGGTTCGGCTAGCGCTACCGACGCTGCAGATGGTTCGGAGGCGTCGTCCGATTCGGGCAGCGCGCCGGTACCTGCGGATGCTGGAGCTGGCGCGCCCACACCAGAGGCCCAAGCTGCGGTGAAGGCTGCACTCAGTGCCGTCGGAACGCCCTATGGTTGGGGCGGAAATACTCCGGGGCAGGCGCTCGATTGTTCAGGCTTAACGCACTGGGCCTACGGGCAAGCTGGTGTTGATATTCCCCGCACGGCAGAAGCACAGGCCGTCGGCAGACAGGTGAGCCAGGATGAACTGCTACCTGGCGATCTTGCAGTGTGGGACGGCCATGTCGCCATGGTTATCGGTGACGGAAAGATGGTCGAAGCGGGCGATCCGGTGCAGGTAAACCCCGTGCGTACGACCAACATCGGCATGCCGTTTAAGGGGTTCTACCGTCCGACCGGATAGTGCGGTGGGTATCTGCGTCGTAAAACTTCTAAGATAGGAATACGCAAACTTGCCACCCGTGGGGGCGCTGCAGGTATGACAATTTTTGAGTTTTAATAATCACCGACAAGCAGAAGGGCTGCGACGAAAACTATGGCCAGGAAAGGCATCGTTCCTATCGAACTCGAGCTGACCTCGGGCACCTTTTACACGTTGTGGGCTCCAAGCTGGCGTGAGGGTGGCTCCGAGTGGCAGGCTCTGCTCGGCCGCGGTGATGACATCTATTTGTTCTCATCGGCGGCAAAGCTCCTGGCTTTCCTACAGTCGGATGCTCCTCACGACTTCACGCAGCACCCCAGCTGGCGCAACTTCAACCAGCAGCTACCGGGAGCTGCCATCGCGGCGCCACGCCACCGCTATGACCTGATTGGGCTGCCAGAGATTCTGGCCGGCCGGGCCGACTACGACCATGTTTCGCGCGCTGATCGCATTCTTGCCATCACTCGCTCGATTGGTGCGATCGCGGATCTCACTCCGATCAACCAGATGTTCGCCTCTCACTCTGTCCTGGCTGCCACGCAAAATGGTGCTGATCACTTCCAGGGCAGTGGCGCCGCTCAGTGGTCGGCTATCGGTAATGTCATCTTGACCAACTGGGACAATTGCATTGACGCTATCGACGCCATCGGCGCAAATACTCCGAGCATCGATGAAGAGTCTGAAACCGCTGCTGCAGCCGCATTAAAGGAGGCGGAGGCCGCGGAGCGTGAGCGTCGTGAAGCGGCGGAGAAGAAGCGCGAAGAGGAAAAGAAGTCCGCAGAGGAGACCGCCGGCGATCCGTACGATCAGACGGTGTGGGCCAACGCTGGCATCGACCCGATCAAGATCTCCATCGCTGGCCGCACGCTCTACACCTTGCGTTGTTACATGGGACGTCGCCCGCTATTCCTGGGCAGCGCCGGTGAGATTCACACGTTCTCACAGCCCCGCACGATGGTGCGTTGGCTGCTGGAGCACAAGCATCACGACATGTCGGCGCTGACGACGTGGGATGAAATCATCACCGCGGCCAACGCAGGTGAACTGGAGGCCGTAGTGCACGAGGACAATGAGTACTCGTTTACCGGTCTGGCCGAGGACATTGAAAAGGGCCCGAACGCCGTGGACACCGCCCAGCTCGCCCGCGCGTACGAGCTACTCGCAGACGCCGCTGACTGGGCTGGAGATGATGCCGTGAACGAGGTACTGGCGGGCAACCAGCAGCTGCAGTGGCTGCTGAACTTCCTGCTGGACACCGGAGAAATGTCCGAGCCAGTTCCGCCTTACGACGATGAGGCCGAGGGCTGGAGGCAGCTGGAGAAGGACTTGGCCGCTCGGTTCACGACCAAGATCTAGCTCCTCCCAGCAAAGCTGGCCGGCGCTGGCTAGTCCAGCGTCAGGTTCAGCTCATCTTCGGCACCGAAACCCGCACCGTTGACATCAGTTTCGATGTCCTCGTCGCTGTTGTCGATAAGCTGCAGGTAAGCGGGGTAAATAATGGTGTCCATGATGTGCTCGCGGGTCGGCAGATCCACGAATGCATTGTTTAGCGCATTCGAGGTCAGTTCGAACAGCTCGCTGTAGCCGTAACCGAAGTTCTCCACCAACTCCATGCACTCCCGGGTCATGGAAGTCGCACCAATCAGACGGTTATCCGTGTTGACCGTGCAGGCGAAACTCATATCGTCGAGAAGCGAGAACGGGTGATCCGCAACGCTGTCACAGACACCAGTCTGAACGTTGGAGGTCGGGCAGATTTCCAGCGGAATCTGGCGGTCACGAATAGCGGAGGCAACCTCCTGGCATTCGATGCCCTCGAGGGAAGCACCGAAGTCCTCGTAGATGCGCACGCCGTGACCCAGGCGGCGAGCACCTTGCACGACAGCGTCCTGCAACGAATCCACACCGGCGTCTTCACCTGCGTGAATGGTGACCGGAATGAGGTTTTCCCGCAGCATGGTGAATGCTTCGGCATGGTTAGCCGGTGGGAAGCCGTTTTCCGGTCCAGCGATGTCAAAACCGACAACGTACCCGTCGGAGTTCTTCCCGTAGTTGTCGATGACCAGCTGTGCGACTTCCTTGGAATTGTCATTCTGGCGCATCGCACAGACCAGCAGACGTGCGGTGATGTGCTTTCCCTCAGCGGCGGCATGGGCTTCACCCTGCGCCAGGCCTTCGACCAGCGCGTCGATGACAGCCTGCATATCCAGGCCCTTTTCCAAATGGTTTTCCGGAGCCAGGCGCAGCTCAGCGTAGACGACGTTGTCGGCGGCCAGATCCTCGACGGCCTCACGCGCCACGCGCGTCAGCGACTCAGCGGTCTGCATGACGGCGCAGGTGTGCGCGAAGGCGGTCAGGTAGCTCGGCAACGAGCCAGAGTTGCCGGTATCAATGAACCACTTCTCCAGTTCATCCACGTCGGTGGTGGGCAACTGATCGGTGTAACCGCAGTCCGCGGCCAGGTCGATAACGGTCTGCGGGCGCAGGCCGCCATCGAGGTGATCGTGAAGCAGTACCTTGGGCAGGCTGGCGACAACCTTGCGCATCTCATCGAGATTCGATGCCGAAGACTGTGTGTCCAGAGACTGAGCATCACTGTGCAAAGAATTAGTCATAATGGCCAGACTATCGGTATTGTGCCCTCCGCTTCTACTTCACTGCCGGTGAATCGTAATTCTGCTTTGTACAAAGGCTTCCGCTCCCCCGTTTTCCCCCATCCACACACGACGAATACGTCATTTCGGGTGACGTTTTACTACCCTTATCTCATCATGTTTCCCTCTCGCCGCTTCTCATCTGCCGTTACGCTGCTAGCTACCAGCGCTCTGCTTCTGCCGAGCACCGCCCCCGCAGCCATGGCGCAGAGCACCTCGCTTACCGACGACGCCCCGATTGTCGGTCCCGCACCTGATATCCGTGACACGGAGGGCTGCCCCTACAAGACCTTTCCACCAGCACCAGTGGATTCCTCTGAGGTTCCGGCTCCCGGCGAAACATCTCCCGCTCCACTTCCGGTTCCTCAAAAGCCGGCTGGAGGTAGCAAGATGTCCGCCTGCGGCATTGTCAGCGGTGAGGGGTTTGACGTTCCGAAGGACCTCTCCGCCTCTGCATGGACGGTGTTCGATTTGAAATCCGGCGATGTCCTTGCGGCGAAGGACCCGCACGGCCGCTACCGTCCGGCATCGATTATTAAGGTGCTGCTGGCGATGGAGGCAATCGAGAATTTGAAGCTCGACACCCCAGTCAAGGCGACCTTCGAGGACGCGAACATGGAGGGCTCTCGTGTCGGCATCGTCGAGGACGTGAACTACTCGGTAGAAACGCTCCTGACTGGTCTGTTGCTTAACTCCGGCAACGACACCGGCCACGCCTTGGCTCGCGAACTTGGTGGCATGGATAAGACCACAGAGAAGGTCAATGCCCTGGCAAAGAAGTTGGGGGCGACGGATACGCGAGTGGTCAACCCGACTGGTCTCGATGCTCCGGGACAGATGACGTCGGCATACGACATGTCACTGTTCTTCCAGCACGCATTCAACAATGAGACCTATCGCAAGCTCTCGGCCACCCGCCTGGCCACCATCCCCGGAGACAAGGCTCTCGAGGTCGATGACTTCGAAATCGCCAACGACAATCAGCTGATTGCCCAGGACTACCCCGGCGCCCTTGGAGGCAAGACTGGTTTTACCGACGATGCCCGTCACACCTTCGCTGGGGTGGCTGAGCGCGATGGCCGTCGTCTCGGCGTCATCGTTCTCGACGTCACTGTGGAGGATTCACCGCGCCCCTGGGAGCAGGCGGCATCGCTTCTCGACGCCGGCTTCGCGGCACCGCAGGACAGCTCTGTCGGTGTCCTCGAAGCGGAAGCGACTGAGGATAAGTTGGTAGAAAAATTGCCCGATATCCTGGACAACGAGTCAACAGGAACCGGGCTAAAAATTACTGTCAGCGCTGCCATCGTAGGTGTCATCGCATTGATTGCGATGGTCACCTACCGCTTCGGCAGACGCGATCGCGGCTAATTATTTCGAACCGAGCAGGCGGTTCAATCCGGACGGGTTGGCCGCTTCCGCACGGACGTTAATGACAGCAGGAGCAGGTGCATCCAGCTCCTCGTCGGCAAGCGCTTCTTCGGTCGTCGCCGTCCAGGCGGTGGCGTACATAGTGATGCGCCAGATGAGGTAGAAAACGACCATCAAACCGATGACCGGACCGAAAACTGCACCGGCCGGGTTCGACAGGGCGTTGGAGAAGAAAACGCTACCGAGCTGCTTGACAACCTCAAGGCCAATCGCACCGATAATCGCACCCTTTGCCGCAGAGCGGAACGGGGCGCCCCCGCGCGGCAGGAAAGCGAGCATCCAGAAGAACAGCAGCCAGTTGGCAACGAGACCAATGGCGATGGCAATCAATCCCGCAATAATTGTGATTCCCGGGACATGAGCCAGACCAATCTTGTCCAGCAGGGACTGGGTCAGTCCGGAAGAGCCGGCTGCGGTGACAGCGAAGGTCAGCAGGATCATAACCAGCATGCCCAGCAGACGCAGCAGGTCGCGAACCTTTCCCACCACGAAGTTGCTAGCGCCCAGCGGGCGCTTCCACAGCTGTGTCACTGCGTTGGAGAGGTTGCCCATCCAACCAAGACCCGACCACAGGGTGGCAATGAAACCGACGGTGAAGACGCCACCTGCCTGATCGATCGCGCCTTCGATAATTGCGTTGATGGTGTCGCCCATCGACCCATCGATGGAGTCGGTGATAGCGGACTGGATTTGCTCAAGCAGCTGCTCATTGCCACGCAGCACAAGCGCGAGGATGGCAAATGCCGTCATGATTAGGGGGAAAATCGACAGCACGGAGAAGTACGTGACAGCGGCGGCAAAAAAGTTACCGCCCTGCTCGGAGTAGCGCTCCTGCATCCGCATAACGTGATCGAACCACGCCCACTTTTCGCGGAGGCGGTCGATTGCGCTCGGTTCATCGGCGTGTACACGCTCGATGCCATAGCGGTCCGTTCTCTTCGGATCTTTTTGAGTAGAGGTTGCCATGTCCCCTACCTTAACGTGCCAGCTTTCGGTACGGAGACTGAAGCGCAGAGTCTACAGCTGAATTAACGGTTGGCGGCCTTCAGGAACCCGACTCGCTCGTACACATCTGCAAGTGTCTTGGCGGCAACTTCACGGGCACGGTCAGCGCCTTCGGCCAGGATCCGTTCCAACTCACCACGATCGGCCATGAGCTCCTCATAGCGTGCACGCAGTGGCGTGGTGAATGCCTCCAGCGCATCTGCGGTATCAGCCTTCAGCTGGCCGTAGCCAGCGCCTTCGTAGCCGGCAACGAGCTCGTCGACAGGCTTGTCGGTCAACGCCGACTGAATGACCAGCAGGTTGGAAACGCCCGGCTTGTTCTCACGGTCGAAGCGGATCTCTCCGTCATTGTCGGTAACGGCCGAGCGAATGCGCTTGGCGGAGACCTTCGGGTCGTCCAAGAGGTTAATAATGCCCTTCGGATTTGCACCCGACTTGCTCATCTTCGAGGTCGGATCCTGCAAGTCGTAAATTTTCGCGGAGCCTTCCATGATGTGTGGATCCGGCACCACGAAGGTCTTCTTGTAGCGGGAGTTGAAGCGCTGCGCCAGGTTACGCGTCAGTTCGAGGTGCTGGCGCTGATCCTCCCCCACCGGCACCAGCTGTGGGCGGTAGAGCAAGATGTCGGCAGCCATCAACATGGGGTACGCGAACAAACCAGCGGAGGTATGTTCCGCGCCCTGACGAGAGGACTTGTCCTTGAACTGCGTCATACGGCTGGCTTCACCAAAGCCAGTCAAGCAGGTCAACACCCATCCGAGCTCCGCGTGCTCGGGCACATGCGACTGCACGAAGAGCACCGACTTCTCCGGATCAATACCAAGTGCAATCAGCTGTGCGGCACCTGCGATAGTGCGCTGACGCAGCTCCTTCGGATTCTGCTCGACAGTGATGGCGTGCAGGTCTGGAATGAAGTAGTAAGCGTCGAAGTCATCCTGCAGATTAATCCAGTTCTTCAATGCACCCAGGTAGTTGCCCAGGTGGTAGGAATCTGCGGTCGGCTGAATGCCGGACAGAACGCGCTGCTTACGAGCACTCGGTGCAGGATTAGTTGCCTCAGGACCCTTGCTTTCACTCATAGCCAATAAGTCTAGCGCGAGGCCCGCAGTTGAGAGTCGACGACGTACCCGTTTCGACAACACCACGGGCTTTTGCAGGAAACCGACTGCCAAAAGCTAGCCCCGACGCCCCTCGTCCCCCTGCTCCACAAGCATTCGATCGGATAGCAATTTGACGGTGCGCGCCGCAGCGGCTGGCGATTCCTCGGGGTACAGTGCGCGCACCAACGTGATCGCTGGGCGAATGCCGTGTTCAGAGAGAACACGGCGAACACGCTCACGCTCCCCCTGGGTCAACTCGAGCGGGGCTACGGGTGGCCTACGGGTGTAGGACACGACCATCACGGCTCCCAGCAGAACAATGAGTCCGAGGGAAATCCACAGTGGCCACGCGTAGGCAAAAGACAGCACGATAAACGCAACAATGACACCGGAAGTCACGACCACTGGGACATTGACAGCAGTGCCAGGGTCGTTCTGCAGACTCCGTGCGATGGCTTCCAAATCGGCCATCTGGTGCCGCTTGTTATCGCTCTCGCCGTTTTTCACTGGGGATGTCCTCTCCTTTCCTGGTCCGCACCGAGCTCGCTTCAAGTCCCGCGCAGATTCGCGCTTGGGTTTTACAGCGGCTGAAGTCCCATCAGTCCTTCTTCAAATCTTAGGCGCTCGCGTCCCAAGTGCCGAACTAACCCACAGGTATTATTGGACTAATTCAATTCTCTTATCCGTCAGGAGTCCCATGCTCGCTGCCATTGCGGTTGCCGTCTTCATCCTGCTGGTCCCAGGCGCAGTTCTCGGTTGGGCCAGTGGGCTACGTCCCACGCTCGCGTTGGCATCTGCCGGCCCATTAATGCTGGGTGTGACCGGTTTTTCCGCATGGTTGTCTCACGCGCTCGGGCTGGATTACACCTGGCTCTTCGTGGCCGGCATGTGGGCATGGTTCTGTGCTATTGGCTATCTGATGCGCAGATTCGTCCCCCGAGCAACGCCCGAAGACGGCTTCGATTCCGGCGTTGTCACCGCGATGATTGTCGTCGGAGTTACGGTAGTCGGCTCGATGCGCGCCATGCTCGTGCTTAACGACGTCCCTGGCGGCCCCGGCGCTATCCGCGAAGCCTGGGACATGCTCTGGCATACCAACTTCCTCCGGTTCATTGACGAGCATGCAATAGCCTCGCCCACCGCGGCCGGTGACCTGATGAATCAGGAGACCGGGGCCGAAATGTTCTACCCCACCGGCTGGCATGCCATGGCGGGGCTGCTGCCCGGCTCGGTCTTCCTCGATTCCAACGTGTTTGCGTTCTTGGCCCCGGCGCTGCTTGTTCCCGCAGCAACTGCGGTGCTAGCCCGCACCGCAGTTGGTCCTAAGTGGGCGGCCTATGCCGGTCCCGCAGCTGCCGTCGCGACGCTGATGCTTCCGGAGATTTGGGTGGCCCTTTGGCGCACCTCCTCCATGCCGTATCTGCTCGCGGTGGCCGCTTTGCCGATTGCTGCGGCTTTGACCATGCGGGGCTATATTGTCCCCGCTGCGCTTGCCCTGGTCGGCACGTTTATCACCCACCCGGCCGGCGCAATTGCTGCCGTGCTCTTTGTTGGCTTGTGGTTGATTACCCAACCGAGCGTCAGTGGCCTAGTTCGCACGCTAATTATCGGCGCGCTCGCCCTGGTGATGACTCTCCCGGCAGCTTTGTCCGCGAGGGGGCAAGGCGAATCCGTTGCGGGCTTTACCGGCCAAATTGAGATTTCCCGCTCCGAATCACTGTGGCGAACTCTGATTGGGTTTTCCCGCTATGCTGACGAGCCCATCTTTTCCCGGACTGTTCTGGTTCTTGTGCTCATCGGCCTGGTGGTGGCGCTTGTCTCTCGCCTGCCAGACAGCCCATGGGCTCCGTGGCCGGCACTGGTTTTCGGGCTGCTCTTTGTGGTGTCCGATAGTGCGCAGTCCCGTTGGTCTGAGCCGTTCGGCACCTATCTGAAGTTTATTGGCACTTTCTTCTACGACATGCCGTACCGCATGCAGGCGGTTATGGGAATTCTGCGCGCAGTGCTGGTCGGCTACGCAGTCGCGGCTGCCGTTGTCGGGATTGTGGCTGCGGCGCAGTGGATCGTCGCAAAGCGAGATCAGCCGACCAAGTCGTGGAATCCTGCGCTGGCGATGGGGCTCGTAGCGGCACTGGCGATTGTGCCTGCGACCTGGGCGAGTGGGCCTGCTCAGCGCGAGGCAATTCGCCAGAGTTTCGGAAGCACGTTTGTGACCGCTGCGGACATGGAAGCTATTGATTGGCTGTCCGCACAGCCGCATGCGTTTGAGGGGCATATTCTCAATGACCGTCGTGACGGTTCTGCGTGGATGTATGCCATCGCCGGACTGCCGACCCTGTTCCGCCATTTCTCCTTCTCCGACAAAACTGCCGAGGCGAGCAACAAGCTGCCGATAAACGTTGACCTGCTGGGCTCACATCCAGAGTTCGATGCCATGGCGAAGAAATTGGGAGTGCACTACATCATTAGTTCCCCGCCGGGTGTGAACACGGATGGCACGGAGGCGCTGTCGATGCGTTCCTGGGCATGGCACGCGCCGGGGCTCACGCCTGTGTATCACGACAGTTCGGTGATGATTTTCGCGGTCAACAAGATGTTTTCACCTGAAGAGTTGCACGCTGTTGTCAACAGTTCCCCACACCGCCCGGCGCGCCCCAATCCGCTGTGGATGCCTCCGCGCCAGCCGATCGTCCCCTCCCCTGACGAGGCTGTCGATCCGCTCGCCGGCGCGCACATCACCGTCGACTCTCGCCGCGAGGCCATCGAGGCTATCAACGCCGACCTGCCTCGCGCGCTGCGTTTGAGTGGGGATACTTCCGCTCACATCGACAGCATCGTGCAACGCGCCAGCGACAAGCTCCGTCAGCGCGGCGCAATCGTTGGCGCACATTCGCTTGCCGACGACACGGCGAGCGCAGCCACCGTAATCGTCGGTCGCTCATCAGAGGGCCAGACTCTTTCTGGGGATAACATCGGCGATCGTGGCTTTTCGGTATCCGCTGTGGTGAAGTCTCTCGAACCTGAGGACGATGCTCCTGCCGATTGGCAGTTGGCGGCAGGTGTTCGCGACGGAATGGTTTACCGAGGTTTCAATCCGCACAGCAGTTACAGCACAAACGGGGTGCCAACCGAGTTTCGCACCGGCCTGGCGCCGGCAGTGGCGGTGAACCAGAGTTCGCGGCCGCATGCGCCGACAATTGCGCTATCGCTGGGAGCGGTGGGCGCTGAAAAACTCACCCGCGATTTGGCCGACCCCGCTATGCAGGACAAATGGGCCGACGCCATCGTTGACGGCATCGCCTCCATGTTGCGGCAGAACCGGCATCTCGTAACCGCTCCCGAGCCTGAGATAATCCCAGAGTTCGCTGACCTCGGAGCACACTAGTCCGCTCGGGTTTAGGCGTATGCCGGGTTTAGGCGTACTCCACGATCACCGGCGCGTGGTCCGTCCAGCGAAGGTCGTAGGCGGCAGGCTTATCCACTACCGAGCTGACGGCACGCTTGAGCATTGGTTCGGTTACCGCCTGGTAGTCGATGCGCCAGCCGGCATCGGTATCGAACGCCTTACCGCGGTAGGTCCACCAGGACCAGGGGCCGTCGGCCTCTGGGTGCAGACGGCGAGTGACATCAAACCACACCGGATCTGCATTGAGCTTCGGGGCCTCCCACACAGAACCATCGGAGAAGGCACCGGATTCCAGCTCCTTTTCGCTGGCCTGAACCTGCGAATCCTGGGGAACCTCATCGGGCCAGCAGCCGAAGACCGAGTCCATCCAGGCACGCTCCTGCGGTAGGAAACCGCTCTTGCGGCGGTTGGTCTTCCAGTTCTTCAAATCCTGTTCGCGGTGGCAGATGTTCCAATCGCCGCCGATGACTGCGTGGTGACCGTCGCGCCCCTTGGCACCCAGTTCCGCCAGGTAGTCGGAGAAGGCATCGAGGAAGCGGTACTTCTCATCCTGCTTCTCGCTCAGGGCAGCACCAGAGGGCAGGTAGAGGCTGGCAATCTGGACATCCACATCCAGGCCGGTGTCCGCTGCCGGGGCAATACCACTGATAAACCGACCGGATTCTTCGAACTCCTCGGAGCCGATGCCCACCTGGACGTCGTTAAGCGGAAAGCGCGAGAGAATGCCCACGCCGGCGCGCCCCTTTGCACCCAGGTTTTCAGCGCCGACCCAATGCCATCCGGCATCAAAAGCGGGCGCGAGGGCCTTGCGTGCCTGGTCGTCGGTGGCGCGGACTTCCTGCAACAAAACGACATCGGAACTGGTGTGCTTCAACCACTCCAGCAATCCCAGATTGGTTTCGCTGCGCTCCTTGACGGCGGCGCGGATGCCGTTGACATTGATTGTCGCGATTGTAAGGCTCATGCCCTCATACGTTACCTATGCGTGCACTACGCCTTGAAGACCCCTAGCGCAGTTCGATGCGCTCAGCCTTCTTCGCCTGTGAGCGGCGGTAAAGAACAATGGTCGGCAGAGCGATGAAGATAGCCAACATCGCCAACGTCGCGCCGCCCAAAGCCGGTGCGCGGTAGCCATAACCGGACGCAATGACCCAACCACCGAGCGCCGCTCCAAAGGCGTTGGCCATGTTCAATGCGGCCTGGTTGAGAGCTGCCGCCAGCGTCTGTGCGCGACCGGCGACATCCATCAGACGAGTCTGCAGATTAGGCACCAATACCGATCCCAGCAGACCGATAAGGAGGAAGCTGATCGTGCCCAGCACAGCATTCTGTGAGGTGAAGTAGAAGACGCTGAGCATGATTACCATCAGCACCAGCGCAACCATGATGCCCCACTCCCCGATGCGGTCGGAGAGCCAGCCACCGATGTAAGTACCGACAACCATGCCGATGCCGTAGGCCATCAGCACAATCCAGATGTGGTTTTCGCTCATGCCCGCTTCGCGAGTCATAGTCCAGGTGATGTAGGTGTAAACCGCGAACATGCCGCCGAAACCAACGGTGCCGATTGCGACGGTCAGCAGCACCTGCGGTGTCACCAGAGCCGAGAGCTCATCCATCGGACGTGTCTTCGGCATGCGGTTCATATGCGGCACGGCGAACCACAGCGAAACAAATGCAATCAGCCCGATGACCGCGACAAACGCGAAGGCGCTGCGCCAACCGTAAATCTGTCCCAGCACCTGCGCGGCCGGCACACCAATCACAGTCGCCACCGACAACCCCACGCCCGACAGAGCCACCATCTTGCCGCGCTGTCCCGGCTTAGCCAGGGAGGCAGCCACCAGCGCCGCCACCGAGAAATACGCGCCGTGCGGCAGACCGGCGATGAAGCGCGAGACCATGACCGCTTCGAAAGAGCCCAGTGTGCCTGCCCAAACCGTGGCACCATTGCCGATGGTAAATGCCGCCATCAGCAGCAGGAGCATGCGCCTGCGCGGAATCGAGCCGGTCAGCACGGTAATTAGCGGTGCGCCCACGACAACACCGAGTGCGTACATCGAAATCATGCGCCCTGCGGCATCCTCATCACGTCCGAAGGCATCAGCGATGTAAGGCAGCAGGCCCATGGCCACAAACTCGGTAACGCCGATGCCGAATGCACCGACCGACAGAGCCACAATCACCAAGATTCGGCGTAAATCAGAGATGTCGTCCTGCACCGGAACAGGACGGCGATGCGAGCTAAACGCTCCCGCACGACGCGCACGCGGTTTGTGGTCGTCGTTGTGGGTTGTTACTTCGCTTGACGACGTCATTGCGACCGTCTCCTTTTCTCTTCTTACGCCAGTTGGTGGACTCTCAGTTCCCCTCGACTTTCGACCCAAGACGGGCTCGCAAAACCGTGAGGGGAGCCGCAAGGGAAAAACGAGACTCTACTCCGCAACACAAAAATTTCGCTATTTAATCCGCCTGTTCCCCGGGTATTTGTGCGCGGAATAACATCTGCGACCATTAGTGGAAGTCGCTCACTCAAGTTCTTCCCAATGCATTTTGTAATCGGCATTGTTTGCCGAGGACTACGATTCCCTTCGAGCGTGACGGACTTCCTACCATCGAGCGCTCCGGGTCTTCGATGCTGCCGTACTAGCTACCAGGTAAATTGTTTTAAAAGATATTTCGAACTGCAATACCGATAGGATCTTGATTCACTATGGGCGACCGCTATAACCTCTACGAGTCTCTGACGCTGGATAGCGAAGCCAGCACCGAAGAACTCCATACAAATCTTTCTAATCAACTCTCCGAACTGCGAGATGCTGGCGTCTCGGAGTACTCCGGCGAGTTCCAGGAAAAGCTCACTGCGCTGCAAGTGCTTGGCGATGAGGGACGTCGTCGCGAATACGACGCTTTGCTGGCCGATGAGAACGCCACCATCACCATTGCGACGCTGCGCGGGCTGGCACATCGCCCGGCACCCACTGCGCAGGAATCCTCGTTCCAGACGCAAACCCAACAAGCACAGTGGTCCGCCCCAACTCAAACCAGTCCTGCGACAGTAACCACCACGGTGACCACGGATGTACCACCGCTGCCTGCAAACGCCACACTGCAGAACATGTGGCAGCGCATGCCACTCATCCCCCGAATCACTACCGGCTTGGTCGGTTTTTCAACTCTGATTGGCATCATCGCAGTTCTGTACGCAATCACGCTCGGCATCCAGGGCGCCAACGATCTCGGCAGCCTAGAGTCATCGTTGGGTGATTCTTGGGATGACATCGGCTACATTATGGGCGCTGCAGCCGCCCTCGTTCTTGTTCCAGTCCTCTTACTGATGGGAATGATGCTTGTCACCTTGACCGCATACTGGATTCACTCCATCCTCCGCGGTGAAGACTCGACGGCACCAATCTTTTTCTGCGTCACCGTGGCACCACTGGCGTTGGCTATGACCATCATCCCCCTCCTGTTCTTGAGCTCCTGGGTGGATGTAGTCCTCTTCCTCGCAGGTGCCATGCTGATCGCGGCTTGCGTTCTTATGTTCCTCAAGGACATGCGCGCATGGTTCCGCGGCCAGAAACTGGTCAGGACTACCCAGTCGGCCCCGGGGCAGGGCTATGCTCCGCAGTACCCACAGTCTCAGAACACTCAGGGCTACCAGTTCGGCCAGAACAATCCTCCGAACAATACACAGAACTAAATAGGCTGCCCTGAACAACCGCGCCGGCGTGCACGACACCCCAGCGCGGTTTTTCGTATTTGAAGGGTTTGAGCGCGGGGGCCGTCGTAAAGCGAAAAATGGAATGAAAAGCGGCGAATAAGCGACAAATAATTGCGCATTTCGTGACTTACCTCACATAATTGCGTTATTCATATCACTATCACTGTTTTTGCGCTATGCCCCGACACAACCCAAGATTCAAAACTGGGTTATCGTGGAACAAAACAGATAGGAGACATGAATTATGGCGACAGTTATTTGGACCCGTACTGACGAAGCCCCTCTGCTGGCGAGCTACTCGCTGAAGCCAATCGTGGAGGCATTTGCAAGCCAGGCTGGTGTCAATGTTGAAACCCGCGACATCTCCCTCGCAGGCCGCATTCTGGCTCAGTTCCCGGAGCGTCTTTCGGACGAACAGAAGGTAGAGGATGCGCTGGCAGCCCTGGGCAAGCTGGTCAAGGAGCCGGACGCCAACATCATCAAGCTGCCGAATATCTCTGCATCCGTCCCGCAGATTAAGCGCGCTGTCGCAGAGCTGCAGGAAAAGGGCTATGACATTCCGAAGTACAAGTCGCAGCCGGAAGGCGAGGAAGAGACCGCCGACCGCGCCAAGTTCGACAAGGTCAAGGGCTCTGCCGTTAACCCGGTACTGCGTGAGGGCAACTCCGACCGCCGCGCTCCGGAGCCGGTGAAGAACTACGCCCGCAAGCACCCGCACCGCATGGGCGCTTGGTCCGCAGACTCCAAGACCAACGTCGCCACCATGGCCTCCAACGACTTCCGCCACAACGAGAAGTCCGTTGTCATGCCGGCCGACGACAAGCTGACCTACCAGCTCGAGGCTAACGACGGCCAGATCATCACCCTGAAGAAGGACATGCCGGTCCTCAAGGGCGAGATTATTGACGGCACGGGCATGAACGTCCACATCCTGGACAACTTCCTGCGCGCTCAGATCCGTCGCGCACAGCGCGAGAACATCCTGTTCTCCGTCCACTTGAAGGCCACCATGATGAAGGTCTCCGACCCGCTAATCTTCGGCGAGGTTGTCAAGGCCTTCCTGCCATCTGTTTTCCCGAAGTTCGAGTCCAAGCTGGCTGCCGCCAACCTAACTCCGGACAACGGCCTGGGCGCTATGCTCGATGGTCTACACAAGCTTGACGACGCTACTGCGGCGGCCGTCAAGTCCGCTATCGAGAAGGACCTGAAGGAAGGTCCGGCCCTTTACATGGTCAACTCCGATAAGGGCATCACCAACCTCCACGTTCCGTCTGACGTCATCGTTGACGCCTCCATGCCTGCACTAATCCGCAACGGCGGCAAGGGCTGGGGCCCGGATGGTGAGGAGCGCGACACCCTCGCAGTCATCCCGGACTCCTCCTACGCAGGCGTCTACCAGGCTGTTATCGAGGACTGCCGCGCCAATGGCGCTTTCGACCCGGCCACCATGGGCTCTGTCCCGAACGTCGGCCTGATGGCTCAGAAGGCTGAGGAGTACGGCTCCCACGACAAGACTTTCCAGATCCCGGTTGACGGTGTCCTGCAGGTCATCAACTCCGCTGGCGAGGTTCTGATTGAGCACCACGTCGCCGAGGGTGACATCTGGCGCTCCTGCCAGACCAAGGACGCCCCAATCCGCGACTGGGTGAAGCTGGCCGTCAACCGCGCTCGTATCACTGGCGACCCTGCAGTGTTCTGGCTGGACCCGCAGCGTGCGCACGACAACAACCTGATCAGCAAGGTCAACGAGTACCTGGCAGACCACGACACCGAGGGTCTGGATATCCGCATCATGGATCCGGTGTCCGCTACCAAGTTCTCCCTCGAGCGGATTCGCCGCAGCGAGAACACCATTTCCGTAACCGGTAACGTTCTGCGTGACTACCTCACCGACCTGTTCCCGATCATGGAGCTGGGCACCTCCGCCAAGATGCTGTCGGTCGTGCCGCTGATGGCCGGGGGCGGCCTGTTCGAGACCGGCGCAGGCGGTTCCGCACCGAAGCACGTCCAGCAGGTTCAGGAAGAAAACCACCTGCGCTGGGACTCCCTGGGCGAGTTCCTGGCACTGGCCGAGTCCCTGCGCTACGCCGCTGAGCATGACGACGACCCACGTCCACGCGTCCTGGCTGAGGCCCTGGACAAGGCAACCGCTACCCTGCTCGACGAGGGCAAGTCGCCGTCCCGCAAGGCTGGCGAAATCGACAACCGCGGCTCCCACTTCTACCTGGCTCTCTACTGGGCACAGGAGCTGGCCAAGCAGGACGAGAACTCCGAGCTGAAGGAAGTTTTCGCACCGGTCGCTAAGGCTCTCACGGAGAAGGAAGAGTCCATCGCCAAGACCCTGATTGATGCTCAGGGTTCCCCAGCTGATCTGGGTGGCTACTTCCTGCCGGACGATGAGAAGACCTCCGCAGTTATGCGTCCGTCCGCTGAGTTCAACGAGATCATCGACGGTCTGAAGAAGTAGGACTAGCTGCTTGCTCCTGGCTGGTCTGGCTGACCTGGTTGGCCCAGGCTGGTCTAGGCCGACCTAGGCTGACCGCCGGTTTCGGGCGATAGCCCCTCGCTCATGTTGCATTTGATGCACATGGCGCGAGGGGCTTTTTCTATGCCCTGACTTCCGTAACGGTCTTGACAGTACCCAGTGCTTTTCGGCGCTTTACGGTACCCTTCGCCCATACTCAGTCCCCTGTTTGGCTCACCTCGACACTCGGCACCGCAGCGCCCGATGCCCCGGCACCGCAGTGCCTCACCCCATGAGTTACTGACTACCTTTATGACACTTTTGTCCAAAAAATTGCCTTCAAACTGTCATAAAGGTAGGCACTAACTCCTTCGGCAAACCGCCACCCGTCGAACACCACTCGCCACGCACCACCCACCACCCACCACGCGCCACCCACGCCCCCTATACGCAGCAGCCCCACACACAACTAGCCACAGCTCCCTACACACCCCACCCCCGCAACCGACCACGTCCTCAGAACCAATCAAGCCAATCCGTACTAAGCGGGCTATAGCACTCTCGACACAGATACACACACCCTCTTACCTTGGGTTTTTCCAAAACTTTGCAATAGACAGCTTGGTTCACTATTGTTTGTAAGCAACGTTTTGAACAATCTCAAAAACCGCAAGGAAGTATCTGAAATGACCACCAAGTACGACAACAGCAACGCCGCCAACTGGGGCCTGTCCACTCGCGCTATTCACGCCGGTTTCGCTCCGGACGCACAGACCTCCGCGCGCAACCTGCCGATTTACAACACCTCCTCCTACGTCTTCGATTCCGCTGAGCACGCTGCCAACCGCTTCAACCTCTCGGATGCAGGCCCGATTTACTCCCGCCTGACCAACCCGACTGTGGATGCCGTCGAGCAGCGCATCGCCAGCCTCGAGGGCGGCGTCGCTGCCGTACTGTTCTCCTCCGGCCAGGCAGCTGAGACCGCTGCTGTCCTCACCCTGGCTCGTGCAGGCGACCACTTCGTCGTTTCGCCACGCCTTTACGGCGGTACTGAGACCCTGTTCAAGGTCACCCTGCCGCGCCTTGGCATCGACTGCACTTTCGTCGAGAACCCGGATGACCCGGAGTCCTGGCAGGCAGCAGTTCAGGACAACACCGTCGGTTTCTACGGTGAGTCCATCGCCAACCCGCAGATCGACGTCCTCGATATCCCTGCCATCGCCGAGGTTGCACACCGCAACAACGTTCCGCTGATCGTCGACAACACGGTTCCGACCCCGGCCCTGCTGCGCCCACTCGAGCACGGTGCTGACGTCGTGGTTTCCTCCACCACCAAGTTCCTCACCGGTAACGGCTCCTCCCTCGGCGGTGTCATCGTCGACGGCGGCAAGTTCGACTGGACTCAGACCCGCAACGGCCGCTCCATCTTCCCGAACTTCACCGAGGCCGACGAGGCTTACCACGGCCTGAAGTTCGCTGACCTGGGCGCCCCGGCCTTCGCTCTGCGCGCTCGCGCTGGCATTCTCCGCGACACCGGTGCTGCTCCAGCTCCGTTCAATGCGTGGGTTCTGGCTCAGGGTCTCGACACCCTGGCTCTGCGCATCGAGCGCCACAATGAAAACGCCAAGGCAGTCGCTGAGTTCCTCGAGAACCACCCGCTGGTCGCCAAGGTCAACTACGCTGGCCTGCCGAGCTCCCCGTGGTACGAGACCCTGACCAAGCTGGGCCTTTCCGGTGCCAGCGGCGTGCTCTCCTTCGACCTGAAGGACGCCGACACCGCCAAGGCGTGGAAGTTCATTGACGCTCTGAAGCTGCACTCCAACGTCGCCAACATCGGTGATGTCCGCTCGCTGGTTGTCCACCCGGCCACCACCACTCACTCCCAGTCCGATGAGGAGGGTCTGACCCGCGCCGGCATTTCCCAGGCCACCGTGCGTCTCTCCGTCGGTATCGAGAACATCGATGACATCATCGCCGATCTCGAGAGCGGCTTCGCAGCACTCGCGTAGACCGTTTGTACACAGACACAGAACGGACTAAGTAGTCTATAAGGCATGAGCTTTTCCCCATCTACCCCGGCCGCCCTCCCACCCGAGGGCGAGCCGGGGCGTGTCTTTATCGGCGATGTCACAACCGAGGCTGGCGCGGTCATCCCCGACGTCACTGTCGAGTTCGAACGCTGGGGTCGGCTTAACGACGACTGCTCGAATGTCATCCTCCTCGAGCACGCTCTAACCGGCGACGCCCACGCTTCCGGCCCCTCGGATGAGTACCACCCGACTGCGGGTTGGTGGAACGGGATGATTGGCTCTGCCCGCGCACTGGATACCGACGAGTACTGCATTATCTGCACCAACGTCATCGGTGGCTGTCGCGGTACAACCGGCCCTTCCAGTCCACATCCGGACGACGGCAAGCCCTGGGGCTCTCGCTTCCCCGCAATCTCCGTGCGCGACACGGTGACGGTGGAGCACCTGGCGCTGCAAGAACTGGGAATTTCCCGCCTCCAAGCTGTCATTGGTGGCTCCCTGGGTGGGGCTCGCGCACTTGAATGGTCACTGATGCACCCGGATTTCGTCGGCAAGGCATTGGTGATGTGTGTCGGCGCACGTGCGTCTGCTTGGCAGATTGGTATTCAGTCTGCGCAGATTCAATTCATTGAGTCCGATCCCGATTGGCATGGCGGCGACTACTACGACCGCGGTGTGACTCCGGCCCGAGGTCTGGGTTTTGCACGCAGGGTCGCGCATTTGACGTACCGTGGCGAGCTGGAGATGGATGACCGCTTTGGCGCGGCAGCGCAGCCCGGTGAGGATCCGTTGGGCGCGATGCGCACGGAAGATCGATTCCAGGTAGAAAGCTACTTGGATCATCAGGCGAAGAAGCTGGCTCAGCGTTTCGATGCCGGCTCGTATGTCGTGCTCACCGATACCTTGAATCGGCACAATATTGGCCGTGGTCGCGGTGGCCTCAACGAGGCGCTGCACTCGTCAACCGTGCCGACCATGGTTGCCGGTGTGGACACAGACATTCTCTACCCCTTCCACCAGCAGGAGCACCTCGCCCGCAATCTGGGCAACTGCTTGGGGCTAGAAAAGATTGAATCCGCCGTGGGGCACGACGGATTCTTGACGGAGTTCGAACGAGTGGATTCGATTGTGCGTAATTTCCTCGCCCGCGATGTCAGCTAATGTCAGCTAGCTTCCCAGCGCATCCACGCTGACTGCAAGGAATACGATTCCCATCCCGATTATGGAGCAAAACCATAGGTCAAAGGCCCGGGATCGCACAGAGAACACACCTAAAATGCTGTCCGGCAGGTACTGCCTAGCCACGCCGAGCAGCATCATTGTGCTTCCCAGCATGAATGTGGCACGTCGCCACCGCTCCAGCCCCAGGAACACAACGAAGGCGGACATGCCGAAAAAGAGCGCGCCGTAAATCGTATACTGCACCCACATTGGCCACGATGCCCCCGGCGGCGGGGTCTTCGGGCTGTGCGGGTTCAGCATTGGATCCGGCAGATCTTCCCGCCGGGCACGCTGCGCAATTTCCCTTTTCGACACGAGTTGTTCCTCCTGGCTGGCTAGGCCAGACCAGCGAGCTTTTCAGCGCGCTCGACGACATTGCGTACGAGGAAAGCGCGAGTCAGTGGGCCGACACCACCTGGGTTCGGGGATACGTAACCGGCAATGTCCCAGACGTCATCAGCAACGTCACCGGCCAGCTTGCCGTCGACACGCGAAACTCCCACGTCGAGTACAGCAGCGCCAGGCTTGACCATGTCTGCAGTAAGCATATGAGCGACACCAGCGGCTGCGATGATGACATCAGCCTGACGGGTTTCAGCGGCCAAGTCCTTGGTGCCGGTGTGACATAGCGTCACGGTGGAGTTCTCGCTGCGGCGAGTGAGCATCAGGCCGATTGGGCGACCAACGGTGACACCGCGGCCGATAACAACAACCTTGGCACCGTTGAGCTCGACGCCGAAGCGTCGCAGCAGGTGGATACAGCCGTTTGGAGTACACGGCAGTGGTGCTGGCTCATTGAGGACCAGCTTGCCCAGGTTTACCGGGTGGAGGCCATCGGCATCCTTCTCCGGATCGATGAGCCCCAGAATACGGTTTTCATCCAGGTGCTTCGGCAGTGGCAACTGAACAATGTAGCCTGTGCACTCCGGGCTTTCATTCAGCTCGGTGATTACTGCCTCGAGCTCTTCCTGCGTGGTGTCAGCCGGAAGGTCACGGCGGATAGAGGCGATACCAATCTGCTCACAGTCGCGATGCTTCATCTTGACGTAAGAGTGGCTGCCTGGGTCATCACCAACCAACACGGTGGCCAGCCCCGGGGTGTGGCCGGCTTCCATCAAACGCTCAACGCGCTTTTCCAGGTCTTCAAAGATTTCGTCTCGGTAGAGTTTGCCATCAAGCTTTGTCGCTGCCATGGCATTTATCTTAGGCACAGGAGCGAATAATGCCCAGAAACGCCCCGTAACCGCCCTCGCCTTGGCCCTATTTACCGCCCACAAAGCCCTGCTGACGCCAGACTTCATAAGCAGCCACTGCAGCGGCGTTGGAAAGATTCATGCTGCGACGAGCGGGCAACATGGGAATTCGGATTAATTGCGTAATTCGCGAATCATCGAGCACTGACTGTTCCAACCCGGTTGGCTCCGGGCCAAAGAGCAGTACATCGGTGTTCGTGTACTCAATGTCTGTGTGCCAAGTGTCAGCGTGTGCGGTAAAGGCAAAGATGCGGCACCCTTGGCTGGCAAAGGTCTCCAACGCTTGATCGATGGAATCGTGAATACGCACATCGGCCAGGTCATGGTAATCCAGCCCGGCGCGACGCAGATTCTTGTCATCGAAGTTGAACCCCAGTGGCTTGGCCAGATGCAACATAGCTCCAGAGCCCGCACACATGCGGATAGCGTTTCCGGTGTTCGGCGGGATGACAGGCCGGTCAAAAAGCACGTGGCAGGTGTGGCTCTTAATCCAGTCTGTGGAGTTGGTTGGCTCGGCGTTCGTCGGCTCGGTCGTGGCGCTATTCATTTCTTCTGTCAGTTCTTTTCCGCTGCTTCTATTACTGATCGTTGTTAGTTTCTACTGCCGTTGACGCGCTGGGTGCCGCATCACACACGCCGTGCTCGGCGAAAAACGCGATGATGGTCTCACCGATGAGCGCTCGGCTCCTCGGCTTCGAGAACTTATGGCCCTCTCCCTCAACCACCAGAAAATCAGTGGGCACACCATAGGCGTCCATGGCGTTGCGCATCTGACCGGACTCTCGCGGAGGCACGTTGGTATCCCACTCGCCGTGGATGAATAGGGTTGGAGCCTTCATTTCCTCCGCACGGTGCAGTGGCGAGATATCGCGCAGAAGCTCAGCATCCTGGTACGGGTAGCCGTATCGAGGGAACGCGGCCTGCGCCAACCAGGGTTCTGTGGATTGGTAGTAGGTTTCAAAACTTGTCATTCCGCAGGCATCCACGATGGCAGCAAACTGATCCGGGTACCACGCCGAGGCCAACAGCGACATGAAGCCACCGTAGGATCGCCCACCCAGGGCAATGCGTTCTGGGTCCGCCAACCCGGCATCAACGAGGAAGGCACGCGCCGCTGCGATATCCGCAATAGCGGCAAAGCGTCCATAGCGGTCGCCCGCGTGCTCGAATGACCTACCGGACCCCGAGGAACCGCGCACATTAGGTGTGAACACCACGAATCCCGCCTCCACAATGCTGGCTAGAACATCGTGGTGAATGGGTTTTGCCTGCAGTTCTGGGCCGCCGTGGATGTGGATGAAAGCCGGCGGTAGTGCGTTTCCGGAAACGTCATTAGAACTATTGCGCACCGACTCTGGAAGGTAGAGCCAGCCAGAGAGTTCCAGCCCATCGCGGGAGACAAAGTAGACCAGTTCTGGGGCCGGCATGGTCTCCAGGTTCTTCTCTTCCAGAGCCAAAATCCGTTCGGTGCGTTCCATATCCAATGGCTCAATGACACCACCGATATTGCGCAGAATCTCCACCGTTGGCGCAAGGCCTGGCCCTTCTACTGTCAGGGAGATCAGCTCACCGTCCCCGGAGATTGACAGCTCGCGCGCAACCATGCCCGGCAATTCCACATTGCGGCGCACCATCACCCGCATGTCGTCAGTCTGCGGGTGAAGGCCAAGGGTAAGCACCTCAAGCGTGCTGACCCCACCGCTGTTCCACAGCACAGCCGCAGTGGAGGAATCCTCACTGATGACAAATTCTTCGACGTCTTGATCCGGATTGCCAATGAACTCCTCGACATCAACTTCGATGCCGATCTTCATATCCAAAATCTCCGCTGCGGTCGATTCCGCTGTGCGCGGCTCAGTAGTGCTGATACCGCTATCGGGAGTAATACCCAGGCGCAGGATGCGACGCTGTTCCGCGCCATGATCTGAGAGCACGAACGCGGTCAGCTTCTCCTGCCCCGGATGCGCCAATAAGACACCGGCATCTGTGGTGGAACCTGGGTCGGACGGCAGCAGCGGCTGCCACTGCTGCCCCGGTCCGACCAGCAGTAGCTCACGGTGGCCTCGCGGCCCCACCCGCACGAGGCCAAACCCGCCTTCAGCCGCTACCAGCTGGCTGTCAGTGCGTTTATCAATGACCTCATACTTTGAGTTCGTCGGGTTGACCAAACGCGCATAGTTAATGCCCTGGGCATCGACCGCGTTCATCGCTAGGAGATCGTTATCCCATTCCACCAGTGTGGCGCGCATATCCGCATCCATACGCAGGGGGCGGGCACCGTCGACCTCCGGATCGGTGGATACCAGCCAGGTCTGCAGTCGCTCCGTACCGTACGGAGAGACCTCGCAGGCGATCCACTTTCCATCCGGGGAGTGCAGCACCCTGGTAACCGGGCCTTCCACCGGCAGTTTCACGGGGCGCTCCGCCCCTAGCCCCTCCGGAGTAATCTCCTGCTGTACCGCACGCGGGTAGCCGCTATCGCGGACAATAAAGGCGATTGCACTCCCATCCGGTGCTAACGAGGATTCATAGGTCTGGCGCATGACAATCCATTCTAGTAGTCAGCGAAAATCTCTACTTCGACCTGCCACCACTGGCTGCCCCAGAGCCTCGGACATATCCACCAGACGATCGGCCACGATTGTCACCGCACCAGAGGCTGTCTGCGCGATACCGCGCACCACCATCGCCCGCGAATTCACCGCTACCGGCCGAAATCGATTCCACAGCCCCGGCGTACATAGCACATTCACCAGCCCAGTTTCGTCCTCCATTCCCAAAAATGTCACTCCGCCAGCGGTCCCCGGACGTTGCCTATGCGTCACGACTCCCGCCACTTCTACTCGTGTTCCGTCGGGCACTGCTTTCAGTTCCGCCGCAGGCACCACTCCACGTTCCTGCAGGTCTGCCCGCAACGCGGCCACCGGGTACTGCCCCGGAGTCACTCCCGTTGCAGTCAAATCGGCAGCTGCCAGCTCAAACTCCGTCATGCCGGGCAACGCAGGTGCGTCGGCAAGCGTGAGCCCCGGCAGCATGCCCTCACTTTCCGTCGCCGCCACGCCCGCCGCCCACAGTGCTTGACGACGGTCAATCCCCAGCGACCCAAGTGCCCCTGCACGCGCCAGTGCTTCCATGTGCCCAACACCCAGCCGAGCTCTGCGGGCGACATCTGCTGCGTTGACAAATGGCCGCGCTGCAACGATACGTTCCGCCACGTCATTGCCCACACTGGCAATGGCGCCGAGCCCCAAACGAATACGCCCATCGATGACGCGGGCTTCCACGCCTGAAACCGCGATATCCGGACCATCGCAGCCGATACCGTGCCGGCGGGCATCGGCAATCAACGACTGCGGAGAGTAAAACCCCATGGGCTGAGCACGGAGCAATGCGACACAGAACTCCGCCGGATAGTGGTACTTAAACCAAGCCGAGAAATACACCAAGGAGGCAAACGACTGCGCGTGTGATTCCGGGAAACCGTAGGCGGCAAAGGCCACTATCTTGTTCCACAGTTGTTCCCCAATATCCGCATCAATGCCACTGGTGCGCTCCAGCCCAGCCAGAAAACGGGCATGAAGCGCTTCCATTTTGGCCACTGAGCGCTTCGACCCCATAGCGCGACGCAGCGAGTCCGCTTCCGCCCCACTGAAACCCGCCGCATCGACGGCCATTTGCATCAGCTGCTCTTGAAATAGCGGGATGCCCAGTGTCTTCCCGAGGGACTTCTCCAGCACTGGATGCTCATAGGTCACTGGTTCGAGTCCATTTCGGCGGCGAATGTAGGGGTGCACGCTACCGCCTTGAATGGGGCCTGGGCGAATGAGTGCCACCTCCACCACCAGATCAAAGAACTCCCTCGGCTTCAGTCGGGGCAAGGTGGCCAGCTGCGCGCGCGATTCCACCTGAAACACGCCCACCGCGTCCGCGCGTGCCAACATCTCATAGACCCCCGGCTCGGCGACATCTATTTCCCACAGGTTCACTCGGCGCCCATGCTGTTCATAGACCAAGTCAATGCAATGGTGGATGGCCTCCAGCATTCCGAGGCCAAGCAGGTCGAACTTCACCAGTCCCGCTGCCGCACAGTCATCCTTATCCCACTGCACTACCGAGCGACCTTCCATGCGTGCCCATTCCACTGGCACGACATCCGCAATCGGCCGATCACAAATCACCATTCCGCCAGAGTGAATGCCTAAATGACGAGGCTGCCCACGAAGCTGCTCCGCCAGTTGCTGCACCGGCTCCGGAGGGCACGCCTCCCGGTCTCTGACCCACGCATCGATAACGCCCGGCGAGTACCCCAACACCCGCGCCGCATCGCGCAATGCACCGCGCCGCCGGTAGGTAATGACATTGGCCACCTGCGCGGCATTGTCACGACCATATTTTTCATAGACGTATTGGATGACCTCTTCCCTACGACCAGACTCAATGTCTACATCGATATCCGGTGGCCCATCCCGTTCTGGCGACAAAAACCTCTCGAACAACAGCCCGGCACTAATGGGGTCAACATTGGTGATCCCCAGCGCAAAACACACCACCGAGTTAGCGGCCGAACCGCGGCCCTGTGCCAGAATTCCCGCCCGGCGACAGAACTCACAGATGTCATGCACGATGAGGAAGTAGCCCGGAAAACCCAGCTCTCGAATCACAGTCAGCTCATTCTCTAACTGCGCCCACGCCCGCGCTTGCACGGAGCTATCCCCAGCTCCATCGAGCGGACCATACCGCCGCCGTGCCCCTGCACGAGCAATTTCCCGTAGCCACGAATCCTCATCGTGACCAGCAGGAACCTCCCAGCGAGGCAACTCAGGCGCAATGAGGTCAAGCGTAAAAGCACACTCACCTGCAATGTCCTGTGTTGACCGCAGCACCTGCACCCCCAGATACCGTGTTGCCGCCGCTAGCTCCTCCCACGAACGCAACCAAGCTCCGCCTGCCGGCTCCAGTCGTGACTCGAACCCGCCTAAGTCCTCTCTCACAGCAAGAGCCTGTTTAGCCCCAGCCAACCGGCTTGTCGCAGGCGAAGCTGACGTCGCAGCAGAGGAAACCACCTCCCGCAGGCCATACTTCACAGCTGCGGCTGAAATAGCTTCCGCGTCATCGGCCGCCTGCGCGGTGGGGCTCACGCGGTGTTCGAGTGCCACATTCTCCGCACCGAAGGCCGCAATAAGTTCTTCCAGGTCGCCGAGCCAGTTAACGTCGGCAAGCACCTGCCAGAAACCACCTGCAGCCTCCCCTAACTCTGGCAGCGAGGGATAGCGGACGACGGACTTCTCCCCTGCCGACATATGCGCATCACACAGCGTGTGGCTCAGGCGCCGATAGCCCTCGGGCCCCCGCCCCAGCACTGTGAGGGGCCGCTGCGGAAGCCCCAGCTCCGCGCCGATGATTGTGGCGATACCAGCCTCCGCTGCAGCCTCGGCAAAACGAGCGATTCCATAGAAACCATCGCGATCTGCGAGCCCCAACACGTTTAACCCCAAACGCGCAGCCTCGGACACCAATTCTTCCGGATCCGATGCGCCATGCAGGAATGAATAGCTCGAACGACAGTGCAATTCCGCCTTAATATCCGCAGGCGAAAATGACACGCCACCTCCGCCACTAACACCGCTTTCCGGAGCTTCAAAAGCCCCAACGATGGAATCTGACAGCTGCCCCCGCCAGCCATTGAAGCTGCCATTAGGCTGTAGTTTTCCTGAAAATTTACCCGATAGAATACGCTCAATCCGCGACCAGCTCAGTGGCCGACCGGACTGCTCCGACTGTCCGTCCGAGATGTTTTCCATGCCATGAACATTAACCCACCCTACGGACTGCATTCAAACGTATTTTCGATTAGTATGTGCATTAAGCGCCACCCCCGGGACGCATCCGTAAGTCACACCTCAGCCACGTTCGACTGTTTAGGCTGAAGTTGAATTTTCAGCACTACCTGGGCAAGTGCTAGCCTTAACCCCAGAATTAAAGACAGCTTGGTCTAGTTCTGCCTTAAAACTTCAGCTAACAAATCCCATTAAATAAGGAGACCCCTCGATGAACCTCAAGCGTTTTTCCGCCGGTGTACTTACTGTCGCGTTCGCCGCAACCGGCCTTACCGCCTGTGGCAGCTCGGATGACGCCATTCGTATCGGCACCACGGATGCCGGCAAGAAGGCCTGGACCGTTTTCGAGCAGAAGGCTTCTGAACAGGGCATCGATCTGGATGTTCAGCCCTTCTCCGACTACCAGACCCCGAACCGTGCACTCGATGAGGGCCAGCTCGACGTCAATCTCTTCCAGCACATCAAGTTCTTGGCTGAGTACAACGTCGGCGCTAAGTCGGACCTGACTCCGATTGGCTCGAGCGAAATTGTCCCGCTGGCTCTGTTCTGGAAGGACCACAAGTCGGTTGATGAGCTGGAGAAGGGCACCGAGGTCGTCATCCCGAACGACCCGTCCAACCAGGGCCGCGCTATTAACGTGCTGGTTCAGGCTGGCCTGCTGAAGCTGAAGCAGGATGACCTGCTGACCCCGTCCCCTGCTGACATCGATAAGGAAGCTTCCAAGGTCACGGTTCTGCCGGTGGATGCCGCTCAGACTCCGGCCGCCTACGGTGAGGGCAAGCCTGCCATTATCAATAACTCCTTCCTGGACCGCGCTGGCATCGACCCGAACACCGCCATCTTCCAGGATGACCCGAACTCCACGGAGGCAGAGCCGTACATCAACGTCTTTGTCACCAAGGCTGAAAATGCTGACAACCCGAAGTACGCGGAGCTCTCCAAGATCTGGCACTCCAAGGAGGTCCAGGACGCAGTCGCTGAGGACTCCAAGGGCACCTCGGTTCCGGTTGACCGTTCGGCTAAGGAGCTGCAGGACATTCTGGATCGCGTCGAAGAGCAGCAGCGCGAGCAGAACTAACGCCACTGCCACCTAAGCACCGCCCAACACCAGGGAACACAGACCAAGGGGCACTGATTCACTCGTGACCAACAAGGGAACGAAGCTCGAATTCCGCGAGCTGAACAAGCAATTCGGCGACGTCACCGCGCTCGCCGACATCAACCTAACCGTTGAACCCGGCGAAATCCTCGGCGTCATCGGTTATTCCGGCGCTGGTAAATCAACGCTCATCCGTATGATTAACGGCCTGGAAAAGCCAACCTCCGGGCAGGTTTTGCTAGATGACACCGACATCGTCGGCATCTCCGAGCGCCAGCTACGGGGTCTGCGCCGCAATATCGGCATGATTTTCCAGCACTTCAACCTCTTCCATTCGCGCAACGCGATTCGCAACGTTGAATATCCGCTGGAACTGGCCGGTATGCCGAAGGCCAAGCGCCGCGCTCGCGCCCAGGAACTGCTGGAGTTCGTCGGTCTCGGCGACAAGGCGGAGTCCTTCCCCGAGCAGCTCTCGGGTGGGCAGAAGCAGCGTGTCGGCATCGCCCGTGCGCTCGCCACCGAACCGACGCTCTTGCTTGCCGACGAAGCCACCTCGGCACTCGACCCGGAAACTACTTCCGGCGTCCTGGATCTGCTGCGTCGCATCAATCGCGAAATGGGTGTCACTATCGTGCTGATTACTCATGACATGTCGGTTGTACGCGGTATCGCTGACCGCATGGCCATCATGGAAAATGGTCACATCGTCGAAACCGGTACGGTCCACGAGGTCTTTGCCAACCCCAAGACTGAGGTTGGCCGCCGCTTCGCCACCACCGCACTGCGCGATGTTCCAATTGGCCGTGAACGCGATTCGGTGAATCAGTCTGCCGAGAGCGCAGCGGCTCGCCTGGTCACCATCACTATCAATGACGGTGTTGACCTCGGTGCCCTAGCACAGGCCACTAGTGCCCACGGTGTCGCCGCCTCGGTGGCACACGGCGCAGTCGCCAATGTGCAGGCGAAGTCCTATGGTCGCCTTACTTTGCGGTTGACTCCGCTGACAGGTAATTCCGCCTCGGATTCCTCTGATTTCGATGCCGCCATTGCTGCTATTTCCGAACTGACACAGGTAGAGGAGCTTGCATCATGATCGGTCTCTTAAACTCTCTGCCATCGGTGAGTGGCAAGGACACCAACTGGGATAGCCTCGGCCCAATGCTGGGCGAGGCATTCGGCCAGACGCTCTACATGGTCTGTGTCGCCATGCTGATTGGTGGTGTTGCAGGTCTGGCAATCGGCGTGCTGCTCTACACCACCCGCGACGGTGGCGTGTTGCGCAACAAGTTTGTCTACCAGGTCCTCAATGTCCTGATTAACTTTGTTCGCCCAATCCCGTTCATCATCTTGGTTACGGCCATCGGCCCACTGACAAAGAACGTGGTCGGCACCACGATCGGCACCGAAGCCGCGGTGTTCGTCATGTCGATTGCCGCCACATTCGCCATCGCGCGACTGGTGGAGCAGAACTTGATGTCCATCGACCCCGGCGTGATTGAGGCCGCCCGTGCGATGGGCGCAAGTCCGTGGCGCATCATCCGCACGGTCGTCGTGCCGGAGGCACTGGGCCCGCTGGTACTGGGCTACACCTTCGCCTTCATCGCCGTGGTCGACATGTCAGCTATGGCCGGCTACATCGGCGGTGGCGGACTGGGCAATTTCGCAATCACCTACGGTTACCAGGCATTCGACTGGAACGTCACCCTGGTGACAACCCTGGTCATCATCTTCATCGTCCAGTTGGCGCAGATCTTCGGCAACTGGCTCTCCAAGAAGATTATGCGCAGGTAGCCGCGCACATTAGCTAGCCACTAGCTAGCGGCGGGTTACTTCGACCGCAGCCCAGCCCTTCTTTGGCCCTGGAGCATCACCGCAGGAAGACACAACGCCTTCCGTGGTGATTTTCTCCAGGGCCACTTCGTATTCCACGACCTTGTCGCGGTCGCTGGGGCCGTCGTAAAGCACGACGACCGCAGTCGTACCGTCGACGTCAACGCGTGCGACGTCGTCTACGCCCCACGCATCTGCTTGACGACGCACAGCCAACTCGGCTGCCTGCCCCTGCGGGGTGTAGATACCACGGCCGCGGCAGCCCTCTGCATGCACGATGCCCCGCTGAGCGTCTTCGATAACCCCCTTGGCGTCCACCGCACTCAGACGTCCAAAGCTGTAATTCCATGGCAGCAGTACGCTAGCCGGCGCAAAGCGGTGCCCCTTAGAGTGGGAAGTTTCCCACACGACCTCTGGGTAGAGGTTGTGCATCGCCGCAGCGAGCGGGCGACCTTTAATCGCACAGCAACGATCGCGCTTACCGTGCGTACAGATGAGAAACAGTGGATGGTCTAGACGAGTGGCCCCCTCGGTGGGCTGTCCAAGCCGGATATCCAGAGTCATCAGGCCTTTAACATCGGCAACCATGCGATGTTCGAGGAAAACCTCAGAGCCATCCGCTGACTCGCAATGCGCGATATAGACGTTAACGCCATCACACGGCTGCTGGCCGATTCGGCCTGGTTTGCGAATTAGCTGCAACGCGCCACCGCGCTCAGATAACCAGGCTTCTACCTGACCGGTGATCTCTGCTCCCCATACCCCGCCGTCAAAAATATCGTGAGACCAACCGAGTTGGTGCTCCAACGCAATAAAGAGCTTTCCGGCTTTTGCAGTACCGGGAAGCGGCTCAGCCATCTGAGCGGAACAGGTGGTATCAAATTTGGCCTGGCTCATACGCCTAAGCGTAATTGAGTGCCTCTGCGATTGGGTCTTAGGTCGCAGCGTTCACCCCTGTTTTATTACTATTGTGCAACACTTTGACAACAAATAACTTTGACCTCGACTTTTGCAGTTCAACTTGTTGAAATTCCGCAACTGCGCACATACCGTCGGACGTATGAATACGAAATCGCTGGATGCTTCGCGCACTCGTACCCGTATCGCGGCATCCCTGTGCCTCGCATTGGGTCTAGCTCTCGGTGCCTGCTCCTCTGACTCCTCCTCAGACTCGGCTGCTGCACTGTCTATGAAAACTGACTCAACCGCTGGCACCTCCGATTTGTCGAGCAGCTCTAGCAGCTCCACTAGCTCGTCTGCGGCGGCGCAGACCACCATGGATGACGATGCTGCTCCGGAGGGCGATTTCAATAGCTCTTCTGCAGAAGCTGCTCCTTCCGATGGCGCTTACTTGGGTATTCAAGATGTCCGCGTCGGTTCCCACGACGGTTATGACCGTATTGTCTTTGAACTCACCGGCGAGGGCACACCGGGATACTTCGTCCGTTACGAGGATGTCCCAACCCAGCAGGGCTCCGGCAAGCCGATTTCTGTCGACGGCACAGCCAAGCTGGTAATCGACTTGCGGGGCATGGGCTACCCCTTTGATTTCCAGATGGAGGACTTCCCCTCTGACTCGGTCAAGCCGACATCGACTTCCGTTATTAAGGAAGTCGTCGGTGCCGGAACCTTCGAGGGGCAGACTCAGTATGTCGTCGGGCTCAAGGGAGATAAGACCCCGTTCAAGGTTTTCTCGTTGAGCAATCCGAACCGCCTGGTTATTGACTTCCAATCGAAGTAATCGGTTTGCCCACCGACGCACTCCTCCTCCACTGCGTCTCTACGCGTAAGCACCCTCGATTCTCCATGCGCCGGCATGCACTATGAGCAACCAGGCGGCGATGGTACCGTCATTCGCTACCGCACGGATTTGTATTCTTGCCGCTCGGCGAGCCTCATCGGGTACCCACCAGCGCTCATCAATCGGCCAGGGCCCAGCCCACGATGACACGCGATATGTTGTTACTCCATGTCGCACCAGGGACGGTTCCGCCGTCATGGTCGCTCGCCCAGTTACGCCCACGGTGTGCCCATCGGCGTCGAGCACTTCCACCTCTGCATTTGCAGTCGCGGGAATAATTGCCGGATTGGGGGCAAGAACAGCTCCCGGCCATGGCTGATTAATTTCCGCGGTTTTTGTGTTTTTGGGGTTTTCTCCGAAAGCGACAAATCCCACTCTTTCGCCTGGGCCACGCCCGCCTTGCATGACTGGTTGCTGTACTGCCTCTGGCCCCAGTAACCCCTGCACACGCTCTGCAGCCCGGCGCGCTTTAGCTCGCGCATCATCACTACCGTGCCACAAATCCTGCTTTACAGTCCCGGCGGCGACCACATCCAGTGGCTCTAACTGCAGCTCTACGATTCCGCGGCTATCATCTCCGTCATTTTCCTCAGCGCAGCCAACAACTCCAGCACCAGTGTCGCTGTTCCCTCGTGGCTGCTGCCGATTCCTGTTATTCAGCCAGCCATCGAGCTGCCACCGAACTCTGTCAGCCGTAGTCTGTTCTGCCAGTGGCTCAGTGCAGCGCCATACTCTGCGCACCTCTGAGCCGTCACTAAACTGCGCCACCACCGCTAAGCGGTAACACGAATACCCATGGTTAAAAAGCTGTTCATGCAGTTGCCCAGCTAGAAAACGCGCCACGAATGAGGCCTCGTCCACTCTCCGGAGTGGACTCTCCCAAGACTGGTAACTCACAGCCAGTCCGGGCGGCAAAGATCGCGGCGCCACCAACCGCACTTCCCCACGGCAGGCCAAATCGTGCCATCTAGCCCCCTGCGCCCCAAACCTGTTGGCTATATCCCGCTTCGGTAACGCAGCGACATCCCCCAATGTGCGCAGGCCGAGTTCCTGCCACGACTTCGCAAGCTCTGCGGGCATCTCCAGTGCACTTTCCGCCCTCAGCTCCACCAGAGAGATTCCCTGCCGAAATCTTTTGCCTTCATCTTCCCCGGGAGCTACCAGCACTCCCCTGCGCGCTGCCAAAATAGCTGTCACAATATCGTCCGCGAGCCCCAAGCTGCAGTCCACGCCCGGTACCGCAGCGGCATCAAGCAGCTTTTCCAAGGCCACATCCTGTCCGTCGTAATAACGCATTACCCCTCGCGCTGCCACAACCGCCAAGCCTGGCCGTAGAGCTTCGACCCCAGCTGCCACCGCCTCCAACCGTTGCAGCACGGACTCGAATTCTGCAGCGTCGCGCACCGCACTTTCCTCGACAACCTCCAGCTCCGGGCACAACGCTTCCGCATGGCGACGGCTTTGCCCGCGCCGTACCCCTGCACGGCGCGCACTCGGAGAACAAGCAGCTACTCCGCTATCACCCACAATCGCAACTGGACTGAGCGGATTAGCCTGCGACGTCACAGATGCTAGATGTGCTGCCTGCACTGGCCAATCAGGAAGCCATAGCGCCACCACACGGCTCGATTCCGCCGCTACCACTAGGACCTCCTCTGCGCGGGAAACGCGACCACATTGTTCTGTTCCACCTGTTCCCCCACCCGCCAACGGCACTGCCTCCGCGGAAACCGCGTCCCCGACACACTGACTTGGTAATCCACTGCTCGAATCCGGCCATAACCAGTGCCAAGCCCGGAAACACCAGCGACAGAGCTGGAAATTTCCGCAGCAGCGCCCGGCCACTGCTGCCCGACAAAAACCAGAGCACAACCACTCGTGCGCAGTCGTGCCTGCAGCGGACGTGCCTGCGACGGCGGCGGAGTGCGCGCCAACGAAGCCACCACCAAGTCAACGCCGTCCGCCAACAGCCCAATTACTTCAAGCGGCTGCATTCCAGGATCTGGCACACAGACAATGTTCGATAGCTTCCCGCCCAACTCCACCACGGAGAGCAACCCCTGTTCAGCGAGTCCAACTAGCGCAACATGACCTGTCTTCGTAACTTCCGCGATTAGACCTGCCAATACCGCACCGGGCTGTTCAATGACACTGACAGCCCCTTTTCGCACTGCTCCCGCCAACGTATTTTCCAACGCCTCCGGCACCGGCAGAGCCTCACCGAGCCCAAAGGTTGCACCAGTTGCAGTCCCACCAGACTGGGCTGCCATCGCCTGCCGCAATGCCGCAATAGTCTGTTCCTTAGACTGCCCCGCAGCAATATTGACCGCCGTTGTCACTTCTTGTTCCACCTCATCCCGCTGCTATCCCACTGCCATCTCACTGCCATCCCCACTGCCCTGCCCACCACGAACACTGCTCGAATATTCTTTCCCAACAAGCGGATTAAACACTACCCTAAATAGAATGTACGTTCGATATTAATGTGCGAAGAAAAGCGCCGCACACCACCGCGCGACGCTCTAACCTCAGCCGAGTACTACATTTCGTACTACTTAGGCCTTCACATCGAGAACTACATCGAATTCGAGCAAATCAGCCGACGACGACACCGGCTTGCGCTTTTCGCCCTCATGCGAAGCCTTGAAGGCACGGCCCTCACGCCACCCCTGGTAGGCCTCCTCGCTCTCCCACTCGGTAAAGACAAAGTAGCGGCTCTCTCCTGCAGTTGGACGCAGCAGCTGGAAACCAATGAAGCCCGGCACATCGCTCATCTTTGAAGAGTTTGCGGAAAAGCGACGTTCGAGCTCTTCTCCCGAACCCTCAGGAACGGTAATAGCGTTAATTTTTACAATGCTCATGGTCATAACACTAGCCACACAACTCTCAACAATCTATAGTTCCATCGCTACTAAAATTAAGAAGTATGACAGATTCCAGCCGGCACCAACACTCTTCAGGCTCTTACCAAGACGGGGCCGAACGCACGACAAAATTTATCAATAGTCCCGTGCGCCTGGGGACGGCAATTGGCGTCACCACCGCAGTGATCGCACTGCTCGCATTGCTTAAAGCCCACATCATCGGCTCCATTGGCTGGTGGATCATGATAGCGCTTTTACTGGTACTCATCGGCACCACACTTTTCGTGCGCCAGGCAAAAACACCCACCAAAGAAACTCGGCCCTCCTACTTCGCCGAGCCAATGCGTGAGTCACCAAACGACCTCTCCTGGAATAGCAGTATAAGCGTGCTGCTCATCTTCCCCGGAGCATGGATCATTGCCGCCGTCGCCGAACGAATTTCCTCTACACCGGTCGCCTGCATAATGACCCTAGTTCTGTCCGCCATCACCGCTACCTGCGCAATCCTGCCGCGGCAATTCGGATTCCTCCCTCTCGCCGCGCATCTTCCTGACAATTTCGCCCAGCGCTGCCCCTACCCCGCCGACTCACCAGAGGCCCGCATCCTCACAGTCCTCTTCATCGCACGTCTACGCGACGGCTACGTCTTCTTCACCGACCAGCTCCCCTATTTCGCCATGCTTGACGACGATACCGTGAGCGCAGCTCTCCACACCCTAGCCGCCGATAAGCGCATCACCATCGCCAAGAACAATTCGGCCCTGACGGAAAAGGGCCGTGCCCGCGAGTTTGCACAACTCACAGACACGGCCCTTGCCAACTAGTGGCTTACTCCCACTCAATGGTTCCCGGTGGCTTGGAAGTCACATCCAGGACCACGCGGTTGACCTCAGGCACCTCGTTGGTGATACGAGTGGAGATTTTCTCCAGCGTATCGTAGGGAACACGAGTCCAGTCAGCGGTCATCGCATCCTCAGAGGAAACCGGGCGCAGCACGATTGGGTGGCCATAAGTACGACCATCACCCTGGACACCAACCGAGCGGACGTCGGCAAGCAGGACGACCGGGCACTGCCAGACAACCTCGTCCATACCTGCGGCCGTCATTTCCTCGCGTGCAATGGCGTCGGCGCGGCGGAGGGTATCCAGACGCCCCTCATCGACAGCGCCGATGATGCGGATACCAAGACCCGGACCCGGGAACGGCTGGCGAGCGACGATTTCTTCCGGCAGCCCCAGTTCGCGACCGACCGCACGGACCTCGTCCTTAAACAGCAGGCGCAGCGGCTCAACGAGGGTGAACTCAACGTCATCCGGCAGACCGCCGACGTTGTGGTGGCTCTTAATGTTGGCGGTACCAGAACCGCCACCGGACTCAACCACATCCGGGTACAGGGTGCCCTGGACCAGGAAGTCCACGGTCTCGCCCTCCGGAGCGCCCTCCAGCGCCTGTGCGACAGCGCGCTCGAAGGAGCGGATGAACTCACGGCCGATGGTCTTACGTTTGGTCTCCGGATCGGTGATACCAGCCAGAGCATCCAGGAAGACCTTGGAATCGTCGACGGTAATCAGCTTCGCACCAGTTGCGGCAACGAAATCCTTCTCAACCTGCTCGCGCTCACCCTGGCGCAGCAGCCCATGGTCGACGAAGACACAGGTCAGACGGTCACCAATAGCGCGTTGCACAAGTGCGGCGGCAACTGCGGAGTCAACGCCGCCAGACAGACCGCAAATTGCGCGACCGGTCTCACCGACCTGATTACGGACCTGCTCAATCAGCTCTTCCGCGATGTTAGCGGCAGTCCAGTCCGGCTCCAGGCCAGCAATCTCATACAGGAACTTCTCCAGAACCTGCTGACCATACGGCGAGTGGTTGACCTCCGGGTGGTACTGCACACCGGCCATGCGCTTTTCCAAGCACTCGAAAGCCGCTACCGGAGCACCCTTGGTGGACGCCGTAACGGTGAAGCCCTCCGGCGCCTTAGACACCGCGTCACCGTGGCTCATCCACACCTCGTGTGTCTCCGGCACACCAGTGTGAGCGACACCGCCACCGTCGACGACGTTCAGCTGCGTGCGGCCGTACTCACGGTCACCGGTAGCAGCAATCGTGCCGCCGAGCACCTCAGTCATCGCCTGGAAGCCGTAGCAAATACCAAACACCGGAATGCCCAGCTCAAGCCACTCTGGGTTGAGCTTCGGGGCACCTTCGGCGTAGGCACTGGACGGGCCGCCGGACAGCACCAGCGCAGCCGGGTTCTTGGCCTTAATTTCTTCGGTCGTCGCATCATGCGAGACCACTTCGGAATAAATTTTTGCCTCGCGCACACGTCGCGCGATGAGCTGCGCATACTGCGCACCGAAGTCCACGACGAGGACGGGCTTAGTCACCTGTTCAGACACGCCCTAAAGCTTATCAAGACTTACGGACTGCAGGCATACCCAGGTTCAGTGCAGCCGGAGCATCTTCCGGCACAGCCGGGTTCACCGGAGCAATCGGATCCAGGCGCACGTAGGACTCACCCTGCGCCGGACGCTGATCTTCCTCACCCTTATTCGGCCACAGCGACGTTGCACGCTCCGCATTCGCGGAAATCGACAGTGACGGGTTCACTCCCGGGTTGGCTGCCATCGCCGAACCGTCGTGAATCGAGAGCGTCGGGTAACCCCACACACGCAAGTACGGATCAACAACGCCGTTTTCGGGTGAATCCGAAATCGTTGCGCCGCCAATGAAGTGAGCTGTCAAAGGAATGTTTGCCAACTCACCGATAGTGCCCCCAGCCAGCACACGACCATTCCGACCACGTGCACTGAGCTTGTCCGCCGCACGTTGCGTAGCTTCGTTACCCGACGGAATCCACGTCGGATTCGGCTCCCCCTCGCCCTGCTTACTCATCAGGAAACGCACCGGCCCGATCTTTTGCAGGTACGTCGTAATCGAGTTGTCGCGATTCTGCATCACCAGAGAAATCACGGTGCGCTGCGACCACTTACGCAGATTCACGAGCTGCGTCAGGTAGTTAGGATGCTTTACGACGGTTCCCACAGCCTGCAACCATCGCGGAGTCCGACGACCTCCTTCGGTCATAATCATCTGCAGCATTGCGATGGCATTAGAGCCCTTACCGTAGCGCACTGGCTCGATATGGGTGTCCTCGTCCGGGAAGAATGACGAAGTGATGGCTACACCGTTAGAGAAGTCATTTTCCGGGTCCACCTTCGTACCCATCGCGCCCAAAATAGCCTCGGAGTTGGTGCGGGTCAGCTTGCCCAAAGATTTCGGCAGCAGCGGCAAGTGCCCATCGGCCTGCTGGCGATGCAACAAATTCTGTGTGCCCCAGGCACCGGCGGCGAGAATGACGCGCTTAGCGCTAAACTGCTGCTTGTCCTTAGCTACCCAACGGCCAGTGCGCTCAGTGTCAATAACCCAGGAGCCATCAGCCTGAGGATGCAGGCCAGTAACGGTAGTGCGGTCAAAGACCTGCGCACCAAACTTCTCCGCCAAGTAGAGGTAGTTCTTAACCAGGGTGTTCTTGGCATTGTGACGGCAACCAGTCATGCACTCACCACATTCCGTACAAGCAGTACGGTCCGGGCCGATCCCCCCGAAGTAAGGATCGGAAACTGTTTGCCCTGGCGCACCCTGTCCACCTGTCTTGGCTCCGAAGAACACACCCACCGGAGTCGAGCGGAAAGTATGACCCACCCCCATATCTTCGGCTACCTCACGCATGACGACGTCGGCAGGCGTGTCGGATGGGTTGGTGACCACCCCGAGCATGCGAGATGCATTGTCATAGTGCGGAGTGAGTTCTGACTCCCAGTCGGTAATGTGCCCCCACTGACGGTGCTGGAAGTATTCAGTACCCGGCTTATACAGAGTGTTTGCGTAGTTAAGAGAACCACCGCCGACGCCGGCACCAGCGAGAATCATGACATCTTTCAACATGTGCACACGCTGGACACCAAAGAGTCCCAGCTTAGGAGCCCACAGGTACTTGTGAAGCCGCCAGCTGGTCTTGGCAAAGTCTTTATCTTCGAACCGTCGACCAGCTTCGAGAACTGCCACTCGGTAGCCCTTTTCGGTCAACCGCAAAGCAGAAACAGAACCACCAAAACCGGAACCGACGATTACAACATCGAAATCACGTTGTTTACTCATGGGAAAAGCCACCTTCTCTAAGGGCGTAACGCTAATGCGCGGAACTCATGTTCCTAACCCTAAGCGGAGGTGGCTTTTCAGTAAGGTAGTTTTGCGAAAAAACCATCCGATTACTTTAATTAAAAACCTTTTGGACGTACCGACAGCTCAACGCGGTGGAAGGACTTCAGGTTGGTAAAGCCGCACTTGGCCATTGCGCGACGCAGGCCACCGGCGAGATTGCGGTCACCGAACGGCGAAGCGGAAGGGCCAAACAGAGCCTCTTCCAGGCTGACCAATTCCTTCTCATCGTCGACGACCGGCCACACGGCACCGCGCGGGTACTTCGGGTGTGCCGCGACAGACGGCCAGGCGTAGCCCTGCCCCGGAGCCTCATTGACGGTTGCCAGCACGCTGGACAGCGCCACAGCATCTGCGCCACAGGCGATTGCCTTAGCAATGTCCCCGGCGGTATCGATGCCACCATCAGCAATGATGTGGACGTAGCGCCCCTCGGTCTCATCGAGGTAGTCCTTACGAGCAGCTGCAGCATCCGCAATAGCGGTAGCCATTGGCACATCGATACCGAGCGCATCCGGGGACGTCGTAAAGCCCGTACCGACAATCACACCAGCGGCACCTGAACGCATCAGATGCAGCGCAGTCTGGTAGTCGACAACGCCACCGGCGATAACTGGAACGTCCAGGCTGCCGATGAAGTCCTTGAGGTTTAGTGGTTCACCCTGAGCCGTGACATGCTCTGCGGAAATCAGCGTGCCCTGGATAACCAACAAGTCGATGCCGGCCTTGATAGCCAGCGGAGCCAGCTCACGGGCATGCTGCGGGGAGACACGAACTGCAGTGATCGCGCCGGTTGCGCGAATCTCCTTGATGCGCTCAACCAACAGGTCAGTATCAATTGAAGCAGAGTGCAGTTCCTGCAGCTTGCGGTTCACTGCCTCGGATTCACGCTTGGTGGCGGCATTCTTTGCCAACTCCACCAGCTCGGCGATCTTGTCCTGCGCATCGGCATGACGGGCCCAGATGCCCTCGGCGTTGAGAACCGCCAAGCCGCCCAGGCGAGCAAACTCAGCGACGGATTCCGGGCTGGCGATGGCATCTGTCGGATGCATCATCATCGGGAGTTCGAAATCGTAGGCATCAATTCGCCAGGAGGTATCGACGTCCTTGGACGACCGGGTACGACGAGTGGGAACGAGTGCAATATCGTCCAACTCGTAGGTCCGGCGTGCCTCGCGGCCAATACCGATTTCAACGATGTCGCGCATGAGCTTTCCTCACATGCCCTTTCCGTGGAATTTAACTCGACTAAGCCAGTTTAGCGCTGGTAGTAGTTCGGCGCTTCGACAGTCATCTGGATATCGTGCGGGTGCGACTCGCGCAGGCCTGCAGCGGTGATCTGGACGAACTGTGCGTCGTGCAACTGCTCGACGGTAGCGGAACCGGTGTAGCCCATAGCTGCACGCAGACCACCGACCAGCTGGTGAACGATGGAGTCGATACTGCCGCGGAACGGAACACGACCCTCAATGCCTTCCGGAACCAGCTTCTCTTCGCTCTTGACATCAGCCTGGAAGTAGCGGTCCTTGGAGTAGGAGCGCTTCTCACCGGTCAGGCCGCGGCCCTGCATGGCACCCAGCGAGCCCATGCCACGGTACATCTTGTACTGCTTGCCGTTGACGAAGGTGACCTCACCCGGAGCCTCAGCGGTACCGGCCAGCATCGAACCGAGCATGACGGAGGATGCCCCGGCTGCCAGAGCCTTGGCGATGTCGCCGGAGAACTGCATACCGCCATCGGCGATAATCGGAACGCCAGCCTTCTTAGCTGCGACAGAGGCTTCCATGATGGCGGTGATCTGCGGGGCGCCCACACCTGCGACAACGCGAGTGGTGCAAATCGAGCCTGGGCCGATACCGACCTTGATGGCATCTGCACCCGCGTCAATCATGGCCTGTGCAGCGCCACGGGTAGCCAGGTTGCCGCCGATAATCTGGATGTTCTCGCCGAATTCCTTCTTAACGCGGGAGACCATCTCAAGTACACCTGAGTTGTGGGCGTGAGCGGTATCAACAACGAGCACGTCTACGCCTGCGTCAGCCAATGCGTGCGCGCGCTTCCAGGAGTCCTCGCCGGTACCGATGCCAGCACCGACCAGCAGACGGCCGGAACCATCCTTGGAAGCATTCGGGTACTGATCCTTCTTGACGAAGTCCTTGACGGTAATCAGACCAGTCAGGCGGCCTTCGCCATCGACGATCGGCAGCTTCTCCACCTTGTGAGCGCGCAGCAGGTTCAGCGCCGCATCGCCAGACACACCCTGCTCAGCCACGACCAGCGGCATCGGGGTCATGATTTCGGAAACCTTGCGGTTCAGGTCTGCCTCAAAACGCATGTCGCGGTTGGTGCAGATACCGACCAGCTTGCCGTCCTTGTCGACGACCGGCAGGCCCGAGATGCGGTAACGAGCGCACTTGGCATCTACTTCGGCGATGGTGTCATCCGGGGAACAGGTCACCGGGTCGGACACCATGCCAGCCTCAGAGCGCTTCACAATCTCGACCTGCTGCGCCTGCTCCTCAATGGACAGGTTGCGGTGCAGGATACCCATACCGCCCTGGCGGGCCATAGCAACAGCCATGCGGGCCTCGGTGACGGTGTCCATAGCAGCGGACACAACCGGAATGTTCAGACGCAGCTCACGAGTGAGCTGCGTCGAAGTATCAACGCCGGAGGGGATAACGTCCGAAGCATCCGGCAGCAGCAGGACGTCATCGAATGTAAGGCCGACTAGTGGAATCTTGTTGGGATTGTCTCCGCCGAGGCTAATTCCCGTGGGGTTGGTCATGGACTCCTCCTGCTCCACCCTTGCCGACATCCGGCCAGGGGCGCTATCGCTTCGTGGTTGCCAAACGTTATATACAGGGTAGTCCTTCAGTGATGAAACGCGACAATTAGGCGGAGCGACAGGTGCCCGACAAGGGTTAGCCGAAAGCTAGCTGAGGGTTATTCCAAGGTGAACTAAACCCCAACTAAGTGCATCGCCAATCGACAGGATTGCCGTACAGAGCTGTTACGGTAGTGGTTGTGAACCACAACTTTTTCTCATCCATGCCGCGGGATCCGTTCGAAGGAGATCCCAATGACCCGGCAAGCTTTCTCGAGCCGGATGAGCCGTTTGCTCCACTGACAGACCAGGAACGTCGAGAGGTTCTTGAAGATCTGGCCGCAGTTCGCCTATTCCGCACCGCTTTGAGCCCAGAGGGATTACTGGGCGTCTGCATGTTGTGTGAGGACTGCGGTGACGAGCACTTTTATAACTGGGAGGTTTTGGAAAACCACTACCTGATGCTCCTGTCTGGACAGGCATCTCCGGTTCACGAGCCACAATTCGATCCAGACCCCTCCCGTTACGCCCCATGGGACTACTGCGCAGGCTTTGTCGACGGTCTGCGTTCTCGACGACCTGGCCGTTTCTAAAAATTTGGTAAGAGTTTGACGGAATTGTTTGCGTAGTATCCCGGCTGGCCTCCTTAGGTTTACCAACCGTTCATTGTTGGCCTCCACACTTGAGCTCACTGCTTCAAGAAAGCTCAATGAAGGAGACATCAATTCCGATGACGTACATCGACCACTTGCCCGGGCCCAATGCGGATTTGTGGGATTGGCAGCTGCACGGCTCTTGCCGCGGGCAGGACTCCGCGACCTTCTTCCACCCGGAAGGCGAGCGCGGACGCGCACGCAGCCTGCGTGAAGCCCGTGCGAAGGCTATCTGCCGTTCTTGCCCTGTTCTTATGCAGTGCCGTAGTCACGCACTCAAGGTTGGTGAGCCATACGGTGTCTGGGGCGGTCTCAGCGAATCTGAACGAAATGAAATCCTTCGAGCTAAGCCGGCCGCACGTGAACGCGAACTTGAACGCGTTCTAGTTACTGCCATGTAGTCCCTCTCCTCTCTCGGACTCCAGCCAGTTCACATAAAAACCAAAATGCTCCCCACCCTCAGATTGAAAGGTGGGGAGCATTTTACGTGCCAAAGGCCAGGGCACTAGCTCACTGGCAGTTAGTGAGCGTGGTCGTGCTGTGGCTCTTCTTCCGGCTTGTCCACAACAGAAGCCTCGGTGGTCAGCAGCATGCGAGCCACGGAGGTTGCGTTGACGACTGCGGAGTGAGTGACCTTGACCGGGTCAATGACGCCGGACTCAATCAGGTTCTCGTAAGTGTCAGTAGCAGCGTTGTAGCCGTTGCCGTTCTCCAGCTCACCAATGTGGTAGACAACGACAGCACCGTCCTTACCAGCATTCTCAGCAATCCAGAAAGCCGGACGGGTCAGAGCCTTGGCAACTGCACGGACACCGACTGCCTCGTCGCCCTCGAACTCGTCAGCGAATGCCTCGAGTTCACGGGAGATCTGCACCAGTACGGAACCGCCACCGGCGATGACGCCTTCCTGAGCTGCCGCACGAGCAGCGTTAATGGCATCCTCGACACGCAGCTTGCGCTCGTTGACCTCGGTCTCGGTAGCAGCGCCGACCTTAATGACAGCCACGCCGCCAGAGAGCTTCGCCAGACGCTCTTCCAGCTTCTCGCGATCCCAGTCAGAGTCAGTGCGCTCAATCTCGGCACGGATCTGGTTACGACGCTCTTCCACAGCCTCAGCGGTGCCAGCACCGTCAACTAGGACGGTCTCGTCCTTGGTAATGGTGATGCGGCGTGCGTTACCCAGCACCTCAAGTCCAACGTCCTTCAGCTGCATGCCAGTGTCAGCCGTAACGACGGTTGCACCGGTGACAACTGCCAGGTCATCCATGAACGCCTTACGACGGTCACCGAAGTACGGTGCCTTCACTGCGGCAACCTTCAAGGTCTTGCGCATAGCGTTGATGACCAGCGCGGACAGAGCCTCGCCCTCGATATCCTCAGCCATGATCAGAGTCGGCTTGCCGGACTCGGCAATCTTCTCCAGAATCGGCAGGAACTCCGGCAGGGAGGAAATCTTCTCGCGGACCAGCAGCACCTGTGCACCGTCGAGAATTGCCTGCTGAGCCTCAACGTCGGTAATGAAGTACGGCGAGAGGAAGCCCTTGTTGAAGGACACGCCCTCGGTCACGGACAGCTCGGTGGCAATCGACTGCGACTCCTCCACAGAGACGACGCCGTCCTTGCCAACCTTGTCCATGGCACCTGCAACCAGGTCACCGATTTCAGTGTCGCGCGAGGAAACGGTTGCCACCTGTGCGATGGCACCAGAGCTGCTGACCGGGGTGGCGCGCTGCTTCAGCAGCTCAACCGCCTTGTCGGATGCAGCGTGAATACCGCGGTTCAGCGAAATCGGGTTTGCGCCGGCTGCAACGTTGCGCAGACCCTCGTGGACCAGCGCCTGTGCCAGCAGCGTTGCGGTAGTAGTACCGTCACCGGCAACGTCATTGGTCTTGACCGCAACGGACTTAACCAACTGCGCGCCGAGGTTCTCAAACGGATCCTCAACGTCGATGTCGCGGGCGATGGTCACACCATCATTGGTGACCAGCGGACCGCCGAAGGCCTTGTCCAGGACAACGTTGCGACCCTTCGGGCCAAGCGTGACCTTGACTGCGTCGGCAAGCGTGTCCACACCGCGCTTGAGGCCTTCGCGAGCCTCTTCGTTAAAAGCAATAAGCTTCGCCATGTGTGGGTACGTCCTCCCTTTAGTTCTCGATAACAGCCAGGATGTCGCGCTGCGACAGCAGCAGGTACTCTTCGCCCTGGTACTTCAGCTCAGTGCCGCCGTACTTGGAGAAGATGACAATGTCCCCCTCCTTGACGTCCATAGGAATGCGGTCATCGTCATCGGCCCAACGACCCGGACCAACTGCGATAACGGTAGCCTCCTGCGGCTTCTCCTTAGCGGAGTCCGGGATAACCAGGCCAGAAGCCGTGGTGGTCTCTGCTTCGTTGATCTGGACGAGGACGCGGTCCTCCAGCGGCTTGATGTTGACGTTCGCCACGATGAATTCCTCCATACATGCGGTGATGTGATGTTCTTGTGCCGGTTGGTCTGCCGTGCACAGCCGTCGTCGCGGGTGAACAACTGTGTGTCAAACAACCTTCGTTAGCACTCTACCCCTGCAAGTGCTAACACTCAACAATAGTGAGCGCTAATGCTAATTGGTCAGCTTGTCGGGGTTACACGCCATACGACCGAACGCAGTAACCGTCATTCCGTGTTCCTTGATGTACTCATCGCTAAAGCACGGACCACCAGAACCGGTTGTGTAACGACTGTCTGGCTCCCTCCTTTGCCAGGCACCTTCGTCCCATTGGTAGACCGCCAGTCCACCACTGTTTGCGCGCCCACCCAGCGCCCACCATCCGTCACAGGCGACGATCGTAGAGTTTTCCTCCGTAGTCGGGAACGCCGACGCCTCGCAATCCCCACTAATCGGATAATCGGGCGCAGCCGTACTCGTGGTTTCCCTCGTCTTGGTTTTCTCCGGCGACTTCACCTTCACGGTCTCCGTCGCAGTCGCAGTAACAGTGAGCTTCGGCGTTACTTCATCCTTGGCACCTGCACCAAACCATTGCTCACCTCGACCACTCGCAACTAGGTAAAGCACCGCTGCCACAGCGACGATCACCACAAGCAACAGCGCGACGACTGCCCATAACACTCCCCGACCACGACCGCGCTGGAGTTCAACTTGCGGTGCTTGCGTTGTTTGCAGTTCACCCTGCGGCGCAAACAGCTCAGTCTGATTATGCGAATTATCGGATGGCTGAAGTTCCCACTCGCTGTAGTCTTTACTCATTTTTGGGCAAGCGCTTTCCTGTAATTGTCTTGCAATCCATGGCAGAGAAACAAGTCAAAGTCAGTTAACGAAATTTAACATGGATCCGAGGGGCAATCACTGCTTATTGCATTACAGGATCTTCCACAGGCATGGAGGGGTCGGTCGGGCAGGCGTAGCCAGAGGGCTTGACCCCCGCGGCAATGAGGTAGGCGGCAGCTGCGCCAATCATGACACCGTTGTCGGTGCACAACTTAATCGGTGGCACGTGCAGCGTAATTCCTGCCGAGGTAGCTCGCGCCGCTGCGAGTTCACGCAACCTCGAGTTCGCAGCCACACCACCACCGAGCAGCAGCGTAGTGGCCCCCACATCCTGAGCTGCGCGAACGGCCTTCTTGGTCAATACATCGCAGACCGCCTCCTGGAAGGAAGCACAGACGTCCTCTACGGAGTATTCACGACCTTCCTTCTCTGCCGCTTCGACATAGCGGGCCACGGCGGTTTTCAAGCCGGAGAAGGAGAAGTCATGGCGCGCATCCTGCTGGCGCATCATGGCGCGAGGAAACGCGATGGCCTTGCGATTTCCCTGCTTAGCCAACTTATCGATAATCGGGCCGCCCGGGTAACCCAACCCAAGCAACCTCGAAACCTTGTCGTATGCCTCTCCGGCTGCGTCGTCAAGCGTCGATCCGAGCTCCTCCATCGGACGACCAACCCCCTGCACGCGCAGCAGCTGCGTGTGCCCGCCGGAAACCAAGAGCGCCACTGCGTTGGATAGATCCGCGCCGTCGAGAGCTCCGACAGCAACGTGGCCACCAAGGTGATTAATGCCGTAGAAAGGCACACCCCAGGCGGCGGCATAAGCCTTCGCGCCTGCCGAACCGACCAGCAGCGCACCGGCGAGACCGGGTCCCACGGTAGCGGCGACGGCATCTGGGATAAAAGTATCGATACCGAGCTTGGCAGCTGCTTGCGCGCGCGCCTCGGAGACTACTGGCTGCAGGGCTTCCAAATGAGCGCGGGAAGCAATCTCCGGGACCACACCACCGAAGCGGGCGTGCTGTTCCATGGAGGATGCGACGACGTCGGCAAGCACTTCCACCTCGGGAATGGCGGGGGCGCTGGTGTCGGTGTCGTCGTAGCGCACACGCATCACTGCAGCGCCAGTCTCATCGCAGGAACTCTCGATTGCCAGCAGGGTCAACTCGGTCATAGCAGTCATGGTACTAGCGCACCACCGGGTCACTTACCAGCGACCGAGTTTAAATTTCGAGGCGACCGAGGTTCCGCACAGCGGCACGCCAGAGAGCGTATTCCTCTGGGTAGTCATCGCGGTAGTGACGCACGGCGCGCATACCGTGCTTAATACGCTCGATTTCCTCGTCGCCGATATCCTTGCCCTCGGCGTCGACAAATACGACCGTTCCGCAAATTGCGGTGGTGGGGTCGGTAAAGAAAGCCGAGTTGCCCGTAGCAGCCTCATTGCGGCCGAGGGACGCGACCGGATTCGGTTCAGCGCCCTCAGCCTTGGCCGTCGGGTTGTAGAGAGCGGCGTAATCGGCGCCGTCTTCCTGAAACGCCACCGAAACACGGTCGGAGGAAACTCCGCCGAGGAATGTAGCAGCGGCCTCCAACTCAAATTCGACGATGCGATGCGTCAGGTCAGGGTTCACCAGAAAACCTTTAATCATGGAAACAGAGGTACCGCACCGCACCCGCTCCCGCATCTCGAGAGCGCTACCCCCACTATGGCCGCGGGATGTTGCGGAGGTTCGACCGTGCCATGTTGATCATCTGACCAACGCCGCCGCCGAAGACGGTGCGAGTAGCGGCCTTGGAGAATCCCATCAGCATGTCCCAGGTGATGTTTGCCGGGATGGACAGGGCATTCGGGTCGGTGATCATATCCACCAGCACCGGGCCGTCGTATGCCAGCGCCTCTTGAATCAGGCGAGGCGCATCGGCCGGATCTTCAATTCGGATGGCCTTGATACCCAACGACTCTGCGACTCCGGCGTAGTCCACTGCGTCGTGGTCGGTCTCGTGCTCCGGCAGCCCCTGAACCAGCATTTCCAGCTTGACCATGCCGAGCGAGGAGTTATTGAACACAAACATCTTGATGGGCAGCTGCTCCTGCTTCACGGTGATGAGCTCACCGAGCAGCATTGACAGGCCACCGTCACCGTTGAAGGTAATGACCTGACGGTCCCGGTCAGCAGCCTGCACACCAATGGCCTGCGACAGTGCATTGGCCATGGTGCCGTGACGGAAAGAACCAATCTGCTCTCGCTTGCCATTCGGCGTGACGTAGCGTGCAGCCCAGACATTGCCCATGCCGGTATCCACGGTGAAGACGGCATCGTCATCGGCGTACTTATCAATCAGGTCGGCTACATACTCCGGGTGAATCGGGCGCATGTTCTCAACGTCGTGGGTGTATGCCTCGATGACGTGGCTGAGCAGGCGCTCGTGGTTCCGCAGCTGCTTGTCCAGGAAGGAGCGATCGGTCTTTTCATCCAGGTGCGGAAGGATGGTTTCAATTGTGGCAGCCACATCGCCGACGACTGGGTACTTCACCGTGGTACGACGACCGATGGCACGACCATCGATATCGACCTGTGCGACGTTCTTAGTCGGCAGGAAGTCGTTGTACGGAAAGTCAGTACCGAGCAGAATCAACAGATCAGCATCGTTGGAGGCATCGTGGCAGGCGCCGTAGCCCAACAGGCCGGACATGCCGACGTCATAGGGGTTGTCGTACTGGATGTACATCTTGCCGCCCAGCGCATGCCCCACCGGCGACTTAATCTTCTCCGCAAGCTTGAGCACCTGTTCGCGGGCGTCCTTCACACCTGCGCCACAGAAAAGCGTGACGGTTTTAGCCTCGTTGATTGCGTCGGCAAGCGCGGCGGCCTGGCCGGCGTCAGGGAATACGACTGGGCGACCGCTGCTGATTGTGGAGGTGACGAACTCATCATTTTCCACTTCATGCGTTGTAATGTCGCCCGGCAGAACCAGCACGGAAACACCGTGGCCAGTCATGGTCGACTGGATAGCGTGATGCAAAACGACGCCACCCTGCTCAGCGGAGTTGACCATCTCGCAGTAACCGGAGCACTCGTTGAAGATGAACTCCGGATGGGTCTCCTGGAAGAAGCTCGAGCCAATCTGGCGGGAAGGAATGTGCGATGCCAGCGCCAGCACCTTTGCGCCGTTGCGGTGGGAGTCATACAGGCCCTGAATGAGGTGGGTATTACCCGGGCCACAGGAGGCCGCACACACTGCTAATTCGCCGGTGACCAGGGACTCCGCGCCGGCGGCGAAGGCGGCAGCCTCTTCGTTGCGAACGTGCACCCACTCAATGGAGGACTCGCGCACAGCGTCGACAATGGGGTTCAAACTATCTCCAACGAGTCCGAAGATTCGCTTGACACCCTGCTTCTCTAGGGTTTCTACGAGCTGTTTTGCAAAGGTTTTAGCCATGTGCCTGGTTTAACGCAGATTAGTCAATACGTCAACATCTAGCTGGCCAACTCAGGCCGACACATCGTGTACGCATCCGCCCCAGAGCCCGGATAATAGTTCTTTCGCAGCCCCATATTTTCGAAGCCATAGCGCCGATACATGGCGATTGCGGGTTCGTTATCTGTGCGAACTTCCAAAAACACCGGGCCCGAATCCTCCGCCACAGCTGCCATCAGCGCGTCCATCAGCTGCGTCCCAAAGCCCCGGCGCTGCCACTTCTTCCCCACCCCGATGGTGTGAATCTCGTACTCGGCGGCACCCGCAGGCCCCAGCTTGGTAATCCCCGCATAGCCGCACAGTTCTTCGTCCTCGTCTACATCTGCAATCAGCCCGACGTAGAAATTGTTCGGCGCGGCCAGCTCGGCCATAAAGGCCGATTCCGACCAGGGATCGTCGCCGGCAAATAGCTCCGCCTCAATCGCCGCACACGCCTTGGCCGCAGGAGGTCCGAGACGCACTAGCTTGACGACGCTCATCTCATAGCCTTCGGGACAACGGCATCCGGACGGCGCAAGTACAGCGGCACCAGTGGGCCCGGCGCGGAGTCAAAGTCGACCGCTTCAACCATGGCTGTCGGAGTGGGAAAGACTTGTTCGGCAGCAACCTCAAGCCCGGCAATTTGCTCGATGTGGCTGAGACTGCCGCGGGCCTGGCTCGGCGCGAAGTCGGCGGCTTCTGCTGCAAGTTCTTCCTTGAGCAGCTCCATGACGTCGGCTGGCTTGGCCACTCCCGGGCCGAAAACTCGCTGGCCATCGCGGTAGGCGGCGAAGTACACCTCGCGGCGGCGGGCATCGGTGACGACCAGTTCATCGCCAACCCCACCCGCAAGCGAATCCAGGCTGCAGATGCCGTAGCAGGGAATTCCCAGAGCGTCGGCGAAGGAGGCTGCGGTGGCCATACCAACGCGCAAGCCCGTAAACGGCCCCGGCCCACAGCCGACAACCACGGCGTCCAGCTCGGTTGCCGCCACCCCACTGTCAGTAAGGCACTGCTGAATCAGCGGCACCAGCACCTCGTTGTGCGCACGGGCATCCAGGTGCAGCTTTTCGGCCACGGTTTCACCATCGCGGACAATTCCCGCGGTGACCTGTGGAGTCGATGTGTCAACGGCCAAAATGTTCATACTCAGTAACCTACTTGAACCGACTTGAAGCTACTTGCTCCACTTCCAGGTGACGACGCGGGCATCGTCGTCACGCGAACGATCGATATTCACCTGTAGATAGCGCTCGGAGAGCACCTCGGCGAGCCCCATTCCCCACTCGGCGACCACGACGCTGTCCTCGAGGTCGGTGTCCAAATCGAGCGAGTCCAGCGCATCGAAGGCCTCGCCATCGGAGCCGGGTCCCTCTTCGCCGAAGAGTCGATAGGCGTCGACGTGGATGAGGGTGACACCGTCGGTTGCAAGCGGACGGTGCTCGCGGGCGATGGTGAACGTCGGCGACGTCACGCGACCGCGCACATTCATGCCGCGGGCGATGCCCTGCGTGAGGGTCGTTTTGCCCGCGCCGAGTGGGCCATCGAGAATCACCAAATCCCCGGCGGCTAGCTCCCGGCCAATTTCCTCGCCGAGGTCACGCATGTCCTCTGCGGTTGGCGCGATGCGGCTGCGCACCCACTTTCGCTCGCTGCGTCCCTTTGGCGCAGTGAGGATTTCGTAGTTAATGGTGCCGGATGCCTTCGCGAGGTCATCGAGACCGGGCTCCCCCAGTGCGGGATCACCAACGATAACCGCAGTGTCGCCGGCCTCGACTTCGGTGTCGGGCCCCAGGTCGACGACGAATTGATCCATACACACGCGTCCTACCTGCGGGTAGCGTGTGCCATTGATGCTGACCTCGAAATGCCCGGAGGCCGAGCGCATCATGCCGTCGGCGTAGCCGCAGGGCACGATGCCGATGGTGGTGTCGCGGTCAGCTGTCCACGTCTGGCCGTAGGACACCGACTCTCCCGCCGGCAGCTTCTTGACCAAAATGACCGACGCTTCCCACCGCATCGCGGGACGCAATCCATGGGTGGCACCCACAATTGGCTCACCACCATAAATAGCCAGCCCCGGGCGCACCATGTCGAAGGCCAAGTCCGGGCGCGACAACGATGCCGGCGAATTCGCCGCATGGTTAATCAGCTCGTCCAGCCCCGCCTCACGCAGTGCCGCAATCGCAGCACGGAAATTCTGCGCCTGCTTATCGACGCTCTCGTGGCCCGGCTCATCCGCGCACGCAAAGTGCGTGAAAGTACCGGTGACGTTCAGAGCACCGGTCTTGTGCAGCTCGACCAGCTGAGCGACCGCATGCTCAAAGTCCCCATTGGCCATAGAGAATCCCGAGCGGCCCAAACCCGTATCGACCATCACCGTCACACGTGGTGTCACCGACAGCGCCCGCCCGGCATTGGCCACGGCCAGCGCATGAGCCATCGACGGCAGACCGAGGTCAATATCTGCAGCCACAGCTCGCTGCACCAATGAGGTGGCCGCTGCGTCCCAGATCCAGGCGAGGATGGGGATGGTGTGGCCGTCGTCAAGCGTGGCGCGGAGTTCCTCGCGGAGGGAGAGCGCCTCGTCGATTGTTGCGACACCGAGCTGCGTTGCCCCGCCGGCCAGCGCGGCACGCGCGGTCTGCAGCGCACCCTGCGAGTAGCCGTCCGCCTTGACGACGGCCATGAATTCCGACACCCCTGCGATGGCCTTGACGGTCTTCACATTGTGGGTGATCGCGTCGAGATTAACAGTATGGGTCAGGATGGCTGGTGCCGAGGAAGTCATAGCCGTATTTTGCCACTGCTGCCTTCGTTGGTGAACCATGCGGTGGCATCTCGGATGGATTCGGCGATGTCCTGGGCGCTGCAGGGTGCTGGTCCGAACTCTGTCTGCGCGGCCAAAAATGCGGCGCGCGCATGAATAATTGCTGGTAGATAGAGGGCTTCGCCACGCGCTACCCAGGCGCCGAGGAGCCCGGACAGTACATCGCCAGAGCCCGGCGTGGCTGCCCAGGAGCTACCCGCGTCAATCACGACTGTGCGCTGCGTTGTCGGATTGACCATCACAGTGCGGCGTCCCTTGAGCAACACTTCGGAGGAGAACTGCTCGGCAAGTTCACGCGCATCTGCGATGGGGTTAGTGACCTCGTGCCCGGTCAGGCGCTCGAATTCACCGGCGTGCGGCGTGAGAACAGTGCGCAGGTTGCGCTCCTGGCCGCGCTCACGAACGAGCTGTCGGATGTCCTCATGCTTCGACAGCAGTGTCAGTGCGTCAGCGTCGATGACCACTGGTTTGTCAGTGGCCAGAATGTCTCGCAGTTCCTCGGCGGCTTTCTCATCAGTGCCCCGACCGGGACCGACGACCCAGGCATCGACGCGTACCTCTTTGCGATCCACCGAGTCCTGCTGCGTAATGACCGTCGGCAAGGCTGCGGTGATGCGGTTACGTGCGGCCGCGTCGCCGACATAGATGACCGCGGGACTGGTCGCATGCACGGCAGCGGTGACGCACAGCTGACCTGCGCCGGGATACGCCTCGCTACCGGCGGCGATTCCTGTAACTCCAGTGGAGTACTTGTGGTCTGCAGCACCGGGTTCGAGCGGGGTCATCGCGCCAAGTGGTGCCGGAAAGCTCCCGCCTAGGGCTTCGTAGAACTCCACGGTCGGAGTCTGGTGGTGGACGGCATTGTAGGTACCGTTTTCATAGAGCGTCTGCCCCAGTCCTGGAAGTTCGAGGGAGAAGGCATCGAGCGCAATTTCGTGTAATTCGACGGTGCCACAGGATTCGGACAGCGAGTGCGCGTAGCGCAGACCGCCGAAAGTCACCGTTGTCGTGGCCTCGACGTGAGATGGCAAGTACGGGTTCTGTCCCTCCTCCAAATCAGGGTCTGGATTGATGGTCTGGGCAGGCGGGTCAAAAGTACGCCCAGTATCGGCTTCTACGCCGCTCGGCACATCAACCGCGAGAATGGGAACTTTGCCCAACCGCGCTTCGCGCACCAACCACGCGGCCTCTTCACGCAGCGCGCCGTGACCTCCGAGCCCCACGATGCCGTCGATGATCAATGCGTAGTCTTCACTAATCGACCACAGAATCTTCGATAAATCCGTCTCCCGGTCACACCCCAACGGCAGCACCCGCCCACCTGCGAGTTCAAAAGCTTTCAGCGCCCGTTCATGCGGCTTCGAGCCCAGCAAAACCGCATCCACGCCATGCCCATCCGAGGACAAGTTTCGGCCAGCATAGAGTGCATCGCCACCATTGCCTCCCGATCCGACCAACAGCAGCACGCGACCGCGACCAGGCTCCGGAGATGCCTCTGAGAGCATCCGCTCCGCCACCTCCGACACAGCGGCGGCTGCGTGGCGCATGAGTTCGTCGTCACGCGTTTGTGCGTCCAGATAGGGCTGTTCCGCGGCGCGAATTTCGGCAGCTGTGTAGCAGTACGTCATAAACCCAGCCTACGATTAGCCCCTATGGATGACTACTCCCCGAGCACGCGAGTTTTCGGCCCTCTACTGCGCGCCTTTCCGCAGGCATACCTGCGCTCGTTGCGTCATCCCGAATGGATCCCCCACGGCGTGCAGGACGTTCGCGAAATCCTCGACGGCAAAGTCACTCCTGACCTGGACAGATACAACGGTCGCACACCAATTGTCCTGGTTCACGGCACCTGGATGAACTCGTTCAACTCCTTCGCCATGTTGGGGCCGTTCCTCGCCCGGAATCGCCCCGTATTCTCACTCGATTACGGCTCCGACCCCGCCGCGCTGGTCAGCCGTCTCCGTAGCGTCAAAGCCACCACCGATTTGAGCGATGCGCTCGCTGAAGTCACCGACCTTCTCGACCGCTTCCGTGCCCACCTCTCCCTACCCCGCATCGACCTCATCGGTCATTCCCAGGGCGGTCTACACTGCCGCAGCTACGCCAACGCGAGCATCGATTCGCTTTACGACGAAGCTCTGAACCGTGGCCTCAACGAAGAAGCAGCCGAGCAGTACGCCTCCGACAACAGCCCCGTGCGGGCAGTCATCTCTCTTGCGGGAAACCACCGAGGCACTACTGCGTGGGGCATGCGCCGAAGGCTCAGTGCCCTTGAGCGATGCGGCCTACCGATGCACAAACTCGTCGACCGCCTTGTCGGCCGTGCCTGCATTCAACAGCTGCTGGACTCTGACTACATTGCGACTCTGAACCGCGCAGCGCGTGGCATTACCCGACGTGGTCCGCACTACCTGAATATCGGCACCCCTTTTGACACCGTGGTTCGCCCGTGGACCGGCGCCTTTTTGCCCGAACAAGAGGGGCACCACATTACGAACGTCAACAATGCCACTGGCGGTGGCGACTGGTCTGATCACCTCGCACTGCTCTACTCCCCCAATACGCTCGAACGCATTCACGAGTTCTTGGAGGAACTGGATGGCGCTGAAGCTGGTGATGTTCCGCATCATCCGCGACAGCGAGTCCTGCCTATGTACGGTGCCCTGCCGAGGAGGCTCGGGCGGAGGGGTCTCGGACGGAGGGGCCGGATCTAATTCAGCACAGAATTTTAGAACATATTTCCAGAATTCTATTGACAGTTTTTCAAACAGGTGTACGATTTGGGTTGTAGGGAAAATTTGTAAGCGAAAGTTCTTTGTCCGGTGCACAGGGGCTGGCGGGACTGGTTGACACAGCCTCTCCATGCTTCTCTCCAACACAGAACTCAATCTTCAATTCTCCGGCGGACACGTAGTAATCAGGGGGATAACCAATGTCATCGTCGCCCACAGAACTTCCAGCTCCAGGTCAAAAGCCCTCATGGGCCAACCAGCAATCCGACGATCCCATTAGCAGCGCGGCCCGTGCCATCAACGCCGCAGACCTTCAACTGATCGATATCTGCGCTCCCGGTGAGGAGGTCGATGTCAATCACCATCTTGCCCGCATAAGCATTCGAACCGGTCTTAGCCGCGGCAAGTGCTCTACGCTCTGCGAAATTGCGCTGATGTTCGAGCGCCTACCAAAAGTCCGGGCTCTCATCGAATCCACCTTCTGTTTCTCGTTAGCCCATCTCCGCGCCATCGCCAATGGCGTTGCCGGGCTGTCACCAGATCAGTTCGACACGGTAGAGCCCCATCTTTTGGAAATGCTCACTCCGACGCGACCTCGACAAGCAATGGTTGGTGTCTACACGCTGTCTCGTCTAATCGGCGACTTGGTTTCTGAGTACAACGACTGCGCCCGCAACGACGGCACCCAACGGGTTCCAGAAGGCGAAGCGGTCGCACTCGCCGACACGGGCGATGGCAAGCACAAAAAGGTCACAGCAATCCTTGAAAACGACCGCGCGACCGAGCTCATGGCCAGGATTCAGGGGATTCGCAACACAGCAATCAATCGCGGTGAACAGTGCACGCAGGCGGAAGCGCTACTACAGCTGGCACAGAATTCGACCAATGCCGAGATTGTCATCAATGTCTACCGCGAGGTCGGTGGTGGGCCAGCATGGATTGATGGCGTCGGCTGGTTGAGCGAGGTAGCCACCGAAGAATGGCTTGCTCGCGCAACTCACATCCGTATCTCCGCCGACAGCAAGGTGGATGGTTACCGCCCCACTGAGAGCCAGGTGGCTCGCGTCCGTGGGCGTGACGGTACCTGCCGCTTCCCCGGCTGCGACGTCCCGGCAGCCAAGTGCGACCTGGACCATATTCAGCCGTACAACCACGACAATCCCGAGCAGGGCGGGCCGACTGACACGGAGAATCTGCACTGTCTCTGCCGCCGACACCACAATCTAAAAACGCACGAGGGCTGGGATATCGACAGATACCCCGACGGAACAGAAGTGTGGACTTCCCGTAATGGGGACACCGCGACTAGCGTTCCGGTTGGGCCGCTAAAGAACGTCGGCAAGCAAACTTTTCATCAGCGTGTGACACGGAAGATGAAGACGATTCAGAAACGCAACCTCGATTGGATGTTGTCATTTTGCCATGTATCCGATGAGGTCTGGGACCTATCCGAGGAAGAAGAAAAACGCATCGAGTCCCTCACGGATGAAGAACTCGATGCGGAGATTGAGCAGTACCGACGAAAGCAGGACGAACTACTCGACGGTGACTGACTTAGCCAGGTTGCGCGGCTTATCGATGTCCTCGTTACCGCACTGGCGAGCGATCTCAGCTGCCAGGAACTGCATCGGAATCGTAGACAACAGCGGCTGGAGCAGCGTGGACGTCTCCGGGATTTCAATCAGGTAGTTCGCAAAAGGAACCACCGACTGATCCCCTTCTTCGGCAATCACGATGGTCTTGGCACCTCGGGCTCGAATCTCCTGGATGTTGGAGACAATCTTGGAGTGCAGCACGGCGCGCCCCTTCGGCGATGGCACTACGACGACGACCGGAAGATCATCCTCGATGAGTGCAATTGGGCCATGCTTGAGCTCGCCTGCCGGGAACCCCTCTGCGTGAATGTAGGCAAGCTCCTTGAGCTTCAGCGCACCCTCAAGTGCGACTGGGAAACCAACGTGACGGCCGAGGAAGAGCATCGTCGGAATAGCACCGATTTCCTTGGCCATGTCGATGAACTCATCGCCCTTAGCGACGACCTTGTCAATCAGTGCCGGGATGGTCTCCAGCTCTTCAAACTCGCGAGTGACCTCATCCGGGTACTTAGTGCCGCGCGCCTGGGCCAGAGCCAATCCGACCAAGTAGTTTGCGGCAACCTGCGCCAGGAACGACTTGGTTGCAGCAACACCGATCTCCGGGCCGGCGTGCGTATAGAGCACGGCGTCAGACTCACGCGGAATCTGTGCACCGTTGGTGTTACAGACAGCCAGCACGCGGGCGCCCTGGCTCTTTGCGTGTCGCACGGCCTCAAGGGTGTCCGCAGTCTCACCCGACTGCGAAATAGCGACCACCAGCGTCTGGCGGTCCAGCACCGGATCGCGGTAGCGGAACTCGGACGCGACCTCAATCTCGACCGGGATACGAACCCAGTGCTCAATGGCGTACTTGGCCAACAAACCAGAGTGGTATGCGGTACCACAGGCGACGACGAAGACCTTCTCGATGTCACGCAGATCTTGGTCACTCAGGCGGGACTCGTCGAGAACGATGCGGCCGTCAACGAGGTGACCGGCCAACGTATCGCGGACGGCGGCAGCCTGCTCGTGGATTTCCTTCATCATGAAGGAGTCATAGCCACCCTTTTCGGCTGCGGCGAGATCCCAGTCGATGGTGAATGGTCGACCCTGCTGCTCGTTGCCGGCGAAATCCAGGATGCGGTAATCATCTGCGGTGATGATGACGACGTTGTCCTGGCCCAGCTCCACGGCCTCGCGGGTGTGCGCGATGAAAGCCGCAACATCGGAGCCGAGGAACATTTCGTTTTCGCCCACACCGACAATCAGCGGAGTGGAGCGACGAGCAGCGATGATGCGATCCGGGTGGTCTGCATGAGTAAACAGCAGCGTAAAAGCACCCTCGAGGCGGTTGAGCACGGACAGCGCAGAGGCCTCGAAATCACCAGCGGTAGATCCGCCGTCGGAACCGTCCAGGGCACGGGCGAGCATGTGCGCGGCGACCTCGGAGTCGGTTTCGGACTTCAGCTCAATGCCGGCATCCTCCAGCTCCTGACGTAGCGGAGCAAAGTTCTCGATAATGCCGTTGTGGACGATAGCCACCTTGCCGTCATAGGACTGGTGTGGGTGGGCATTCTCATCAATTGGGCGACCGTGGGTAGCCCAGCGGGTGTGCCCAATTCCGGTGGTTCCAGTGATTTTGTCGCGCCCATCCGCATCAAGGGCAGCCTCGAGGTTGGCGAGTTTACCGGCCTTCTTCTCTACAGTGATATGCCCCTGATTGTCGACAATGGCAACACCCGCGGAGTCATAGCCACGGTATTCCATGCGTCGTAGCGCATCGACAGCAATATCCAGGGCGGGCTGATGGCCCACATATCCAACGATTCCACACATGCCCTACAGAATAACCCGCGAAGCGGAAAATCGTCATAACGAAATAGACATTCTCGCTCATCCTGGCACTTTTTCAGCAAAGGTATGCACCTTATAGTTAAGCTATTCACTGTGGCTGACAACTTGAAGACTCTGACATCTAATCTTTCCAAGCGTGGACCGCACCGCGTCATGGTCGGTGATCTCGCTTTTACTGGCCTGCCGGGAAAGGTCTACACGCCTGCCGAGGGCAATGGCATCCCCGGTATCGCCTTCGCACACGATTGGCGCACACCGATTGAGGAGTACCACGCCACGCTGCGTCACCTAGCTTCGTGGGGCATCGCGGTCGCTGCTCCGGACACCGAAAATGGCATCGTGGCAGACCACCGTGGTCTCGCCAACGATTTGGAGACAGCGCTCCAGATTCTCGCTGGTGTCCGCCTCGGAGAGGGCAAGGTCGTCGTCCACCCGAAGAAACTCGGCGTTGCCGGCCACGGCATGGGCGCGGGTGTAGCCGTCCTCGCCGCTGCTGGTCACGACCTCATCTCCGGCGTTGGCTGCGTCTTCCCCGCAACTACCGCGCCTTCCTCCAGCGCCGCTGCAACTAATGTCTCGGCCCCGGGCCTCGTCCTGGCCCCTGGCGAGGATCAGTGGCTCGATCGCGGTAACCCGGCTCGCCTGGCTGTTCAGTGGAAGGGCGATGTCGTTTACCGCGAAGTAGACAAGGCTGACCAGGGCAGCTTCTCGGAGACAACTCTTCTCCGTCGTCTAGCGGGCTTCTCTTCCTCCAAGGTGAAGTACCAGGAGGTTGCGCGCGCCGCACTCACAGGCTTCCTGCTGGCCACGGTCGGTGACGACAAGAAGTACTCGGATTTCGCAGACCCGACCGCCACTATCAAGGGCACAACTAACCGCGACATGGAGTGGCTCATCAAGGAGCTGCCGGAAAACCCGGAGCACTCGCTGATTCCCGGCAAGTAGTCACTAGGCCACGCTTCAGGACACGCCCCGAATCGACTTCACCGTCGGCGTCCCTTTCCCCGCCCGCCCGAACAACCGCGTAACGGTTCCCTTCGGTCGGGCGGTTTTTTGTTGCTTTTCGACGCCCGCCGCCACCTCCCTCTCCTTAACTTCGCGTGCTTTACGACGCTCCTCCAAACCCTGCAATTCTTTCTGTGCCCTCTGTACCGCCGTATCGAACTCCTGCCTAGTCATTGCAGCAGCGTCGTAATAGGCCTGCCCAATCCGGTCATATTTCGCGGCATGCTTACTCCCCATTACCACTCACCTGCCGTTGGCGAATTGACCGCGCCCACAAGCTCCTGGGCGTTGGGCTGCTCAGGGGGCTCGGGCACAGCTGAAGCAGATTCCTGCACTGATGCTGCCGAGTCCTGAGCTGGTTCTGGCTGCGGTTCCGCTCGCTGTTCTGCTTGCGTCTCCTGTGGCAGCTCGATTCCCAAGTGCTTTAGTTTCTCAGCTGGAGGAGGCGGTTCAGGAACATTTTCAGGTTCGGGCTCGGGTTCAGGTTCGGGCTTGGGTTCAGGTTCGGGCTTGGGTTCAGGTTCGGGCTTGGGTTCTGGTTCGGGTTCCGGCACACAGTCCTCCGGCGCAGGAGCTGGTGCTGGTGCTGGTGCTGGCGCAGGTGCCTGTTCGCACACTGGCTCTTCCGTCTCCGTGCACATGTCTAAGTTGAGCAGTGAGGACGCGACACTGCCTGCAACCCCGACAGCTCCCGCAATTCCAGCGATACTGGCCACCCCGGCAGCGCCAATGGCACCTCCAACGGATATTCCAGCAGCAACGCCTGCCTCTATCCCAATATCAACGTTGGCAACGACCCCAATTCCACCAGCGGTAGCACCGTTGCCACCGGTTACAGTAGCTCCTTCGCCACTCCCAGACTCAGCCACCTCTGCACAGGCCGCCGAGGTAGCACCCGAACTGGCTGGAACAGTAGGAGGCTGCGGCGGGGTGGCGACCACCGCGGCCTCAGTGTCACACGCTGCCTGCTCAAGACACTGCTCGATGCAACTATTACGCGCATCGTAGAGCTGACCAGTGGAGTCGACGAGACTGTTACACACCTGCTGGGCCACTTGTGCGGCTTCGGCGCCGACCTCCGGATCGTCGACAAGCGCTTCGCACTGAGAGAGGATGCCGTCGGTTTGCTCAGCCATATCTTCGGCCTGCTTCTCGCAATCCTCAAGGACCTCGTCGACTTTCTTGCCGCACTCGCCGACGCTCTGCGCGCCATTGGCGGACTGCTCATCCTGATTCGCACAGTCCTGCGCAGCTTTATCGCAGCGCTCCTTGGCGGCGTCGGCGGCATCGCCTTTCAAACCGCCCCAATCGAAAGCCATAGCAATAGTTATCGCGGAGGCTATCAACCCCACGGAGTTAGAGAACTTGGACAGGGCGCTGCCCTTCCAGCCGTCAGCGCGTCGCACCTTATCCAAGACTTTGGGCAGATTCTTGCCGATGCCGCCAACCCCGCGCTTGGCTCCAATACGGCTTCCACGGCCAATAACACGCACCAATATCGGAAGAATTCGAGCAACCCATGGCATCAGTCCACTACCTCAATTCCACCGAGGTCGGCGCTCCCGGCGCTGTCACAGCCTGCAAAGACACGCCACTGTTCCCGCACTGCCGGAGCATGATTGCCAAGTCCCGCGTACATCGATTGCCCGTGCTCACGCAGCCTCGCTGCCGCCTGCTGCAGACGGCGCCCCTGGGCGGCAAAACCCTGGCCACAATCTGCTGCGGAAATATCAGGAGCGCTTCCCCACCGCTCATGGCCTTCACGGCCGCGCTGCTCGATCTCTCGGGCAGCCGCTGTCACTGCATCTTCCGAAAAGTGCAGCAAGCCTCCGCCACTGCCTCCAGTAAAACGTGCGGACACGAAAAATCCCCTTCCCCGCGAAAAACAGTTCTTATTACTGTTAGGCGCGAAAAAAGAGGATTCGGTTCCGTCTAAGTACTAGCGCGGGTGCCCCCGGGGGCTAACGAGCGCGGTAGATGCGCTTACACCCCTCAACACCGGTGAAGCTGAATGGGCCGGTGCCAATCAGGGCGTCGTCTCCCAGGTTGGAGTACTCACCCGGATCTTCATGCGTCACCTGAGCGTGGCGGTAGTAGGTCGGATCATCGAGCTTCACGCGTTCAGCCAGTTCACGCGCATTATCTGCGGCGCGTAACTGGGACTCGTAGCCCTCGACCACATTGCCGGTGAGGAACTCAGCAACCGAGCCGGAACCGTAGGAGACAACAGCGACCTTCTTACCAGCCAGGTCCTTCTCGGTATCCAGCAGCGAGAGCAGGCCGAAGTAGGCCGATGCGGTGTAGGAGTTACCGATGATGCGGTTGTACTCGGTGGTTGGGCCGAGCTGGCGGGCCTCGTCCTCCGCGGTGAGCTCCACACCGTTATTGGCCGAAAGCTGCCGGTGCGCCTTGTAGGCCATCTTGGTAAACGGCTGGTGGTAGCTGAAGTAGTCAATCTCGCTGAAGTCCACACCGCCGCGGGCACGGTAGTCCTCGTAAGCACCCTGAACAGCGTCGATGTAAGCACTAATAGAGAGCTTGCCCTCCACCAACGCCTGGCTGCGGTGGTTCGGCCGCCAGAAGTCCATAACTTCGCGGGTAAAGACGCCCGAAGCCGCATCGATAGCCAGGATGCGCGGATTAGCGGTCACCAGCATGGCTACAGCACCTGCGCCCTGGGTCGGCTCCGCAGCGGAGTCCAGGTCATAGCGGGCAATGTCGGAGGCGACAACGATGACCTTCTCCTCCGGATTGCGGGCCACCAGAGCGCACGCGAACTGCAGCGCCGCGGTACCGGAGTAGCAAGCCTGCTTCAGCTCGACAGATCGCGCGTGCGGGTCAAGACCGACCAGCTCGTGGACATAGACAGCAGCGGCCTTCGACTGGTCGATACCGGTCTCAGTGGCGAACATGATGGTGCGCACGCCGTCGATACCGTGGCGGTCAACGATCTTCTTCACCGCGGCCGCGGCCATCGTCACCGGATCTTCATCAGAGGCAACCACGCTGGAGCGTTCCTGCCCCAGGCCCTTGTGGTACTTTGCCGGTTCCGCTCCGAGTCGGGGCGCAATATCGGCGAGGTCAATGCAGTACGAACCCGTCGCAAAGGCGATGTCATCAATACCGATCGGGGTCACATTGCTTGTTGTCATCAAAACCGTGCCTTCACTACCTCTACAGATTTTTAAGAAATAACGGGCAACGAAACATCCCCATGTCATCAGAGCAGTCATCAGACCACGGGATATTTTGCCCACAAAATTTTAATTGCCTACTACAGAAATCTAGCGCGTTTACCTGAGATTTGTCTTAGGTTTTGCGAATTGTCGCAAACGACTATTCACAAACCGCTACTTCGCACGCTCGATAGAAACGTGCGCCTCCATCAGCTCACCCGGATTCGTCTGTGCCGCGAGCAGGGAAAGCTCACCACACCAGACGATTGCCGCGCAGCACGCTGCTAGACGACGGGCATTCTCGCCCGGCTCACGGTCCTCCTTGCAGCCCAGCGCTGTGAGATTCTTCTCCACGAAGCCCAAGCCCTTGCCGTTGCCCACGGAACCGACGATTAAATGTGGCAGGGTGCAGCTAAAGCGCACGGAGCCGTCGTCAAGCGCCTCTACCTGCGTCAGCCCCTGCGAGCCTTCGACGATATTCGCAGCGTCCTGACCGGTAGCGAGGTAAAAGCCCAGCAGCATATTGGCGTAGTGCGCATTACCGCTGCGCAGCGAACCGGCCATGATGGAGCCGACGAGGTTCTTGCGTTCGTTGAGCTCAGCCAGGCGCTTGGCAGTTGTGCGCAGACGCTCGCGGACAACCGGCTCCGGAATGACGGCCTCGGCGATTACGTACTTACCGCGGCCCAGAATGCCATTGACTGCGGAGGTCTTCTTATCGGTGCAGTAGTTGCCCGAGATGGAGCCATAGCCCAACTCTGGCATCTGCTCCATCAGGTAGGACATCAAACGCTCAGACGCCAGCGTGGCCATGTTGTGGCCCGAGGCATCACCGGAGAAGAAGTCAAAGCGGACAAAGAGAAGACGCGATGCGATCTGGAAGTGAATATCTACCAGCTTGGCAAAACGCGAGGAGGACTCCACGACCTTCTTCAGCTCGTCATAACGAGACAGGATGTTGTCGCGCGCAATGACGGCATCCGCTGCCGAGTCGAGAGTGAAAATCACCGATCGGGTCATCTTCTCACCGACGAAAGTGCAGGTAATGCCACCTTCGATCATGCGGGAGACCTTCGCACCGCGACCACACGACGGCCACAGCGGGGTCTCGTAAGTCGCCAGCGGAATCTTCACCTCGTCATTCATGACGTTGCCACTAATGCGCACCGGACCAATCCAGCTCAGCGGTACGTGTGCATATTCCAGGTCGTGCGAGCTCTTTTCAGCCATTGTCCTATGCGACCCTTTCTAGCTGCATGCAGCTTCGGTTCCCAGCTTCTGTAAATTTCAGCTGTCTTAAATTCTACGGTCAAAAAACTGTGGTCAAAGTTGAGCGGCCAGCTTCAGCGGCAACGGCTGGATGCCAGCTGCTTGCCAGCGCGCGGTGATGTCCGCGGCAGTCTCCTCGGCATCGACACCATCTGAGACTCCCACCAGCGCGATTCCGCAGTCACCACCACCGGAGCCGCTGCTCTTGCCCGCGGCCCCCGCGCCATCGGCGATGTCGGCGAGCGCTTTCAGTTTCTCCGTCTCGATGCATACAGCACGCTCACGCTCATAGTCCTGCAGCAGCGTCCGATTCTCACGCAGGCAGGCAAACGCCGCGGTGTGGTCGCCGTCGGCAAGCGCCTGCCAGAGTCTTTCGCTTATCGACGAGACCCCGCGCACAAAATCACGGTCTGCGCCACCGGCCTTCTTCAACTGCGAGTCCGTCTTCACCGGACTGCCCGTCCAGCCGACCAACAGTTGTAGCCCACCGAGGTCGGTGCGGGCGTCAATGCGAAGATTCGGCCACGGTGCCGCCACGGCAGCGACAGGATCAGCCGCCACGAGCTCTGCGAGCGCCGTCGGATTCGGCCGGCGATAGAGCACCACCCCGCCGTGCGCGGAGCACGCGATATCGCCGCCGGAACCAGCTGCACCAGCCAGAAGCGTGGCCACCATCGCAATCTTGTACACGTCCAGTGAATCCAGCTCCAGACCCAGGTGCGTCCCCAGCGCACGAGTTACAGCCACAGCGACAGCCCCGGAGGATCCCAGGCCATACTTCGCACCACTGTCGGCGTCATCGAGGTCTGATTCAATGACGATATTTATGGGGCGCTCTGGGGTGTTTTCCAACTCGCCCGCAGCAATGCGATAGACCAGGGAAATCGTATGGGTAGCGATGTCATCTGGTGCATCGATATCAATGACACGCCCCCGCGGGCCGTAATAGCTGGAGTACACGCGAGAGACCGGCTGCGATGGTTCGGCATCGCGGCACCGAACTGTCACATAGCGGTCGACACCTGCGATGACGGCCAGCCCCTCGACATCCATCACCGCATACTCACCAGTGAGGTACAGCTTGCCGCAGCCACGACCGATGGACTCGCCTTCGATAGGTCCGCCTTTAGCGTTGCTCAACTACTCCCCCAGCTACACCAGGTATGCGCCAGGGCCGGAGCCGGAAACCAGCACGTCAATATCCTCGAACTCTGCGCGGAAACGATCCGCGATGGTCTCGGCATCGCCGCTGCGGCACAGCACCTTCACGTTCGGCCCGGCATCCATGGTGGCGTAGCACTCGGTGCCCTCGTCACGCAGCGTAGCGACGAGATCGAGAGCCGCCACCGAATCCGGATTCCAGTACCGCACCGGAGGAAGAGCCCCCAGCATAGTGGCGTGCATGCGCATGGCATTGGCCTCGGCAAGCTCGCCGACCGCAGTGAAGTCCGCAGCGGCAATGGCGGCCTTCATGTCCTCGATATCACGAGGCACCTGCTCCACCCAGGCCGGGAAGAACGGTGATGTCTCGACCGTGCGACGCATGGCGGCACGGCTGTCAATCTTCTTGCGCCCCGGGGCCAAAACCGCCACGACCAGGGAGAGATCCAGGCCGGAATCCGGCAGAGCCACTGCGTGGCTGGAAGCATCGTCATCGCCGGGCAGCCACTCAACGAGGCCGCCGAAAATAGAGCGACAGGCCGAGCCCGAACCGCGACGGGCCAGAGCCGAGAGCTTTTCCGGAGTGTAGTCCAGGCCGTAGGCCTTCGCCGCGGCCAGCGCGAGAGCGCCAAAACCCGACGCGGACGAAGCCAGACCCGCACCCGTCGGAATCTCGTTGGTGCTGGTCACCTCTGCGAAGCTCGTGCTGCCCGCACGCTCGCGGACCAAATCCAAAAACTTCTGGACACGGGAGAGGTCCTTGCCCACCATCTCCTGGCCGTTCAGAGTGCCCGAGTCGGCGGTGACGCTGGGATCGTCGATAAGCGACACCGTGGTCGTCGTCGGAGCGATGCCCAGAGTAAGGGACAGCGAACCTGTGGCCGGTAGCTGCACGGCCTCATCGCGCTTGCCCCAGTATTTAATCAGGGCGATGTTGGGATGAGCGACGGCGGTAGCGGTCGTGGTCACGAGGGATTTACCTCCACAGTCCAAGTAGCAACGGCATTGGCTCCCATCATGGCATGGCTAATCAGTTCCGCGTGATCGGCGGACTCTGCCAGCGCCATCACACAGCCACCGCAACCGGCACCAGTGAGCTTTGCCCCGTGGGCACCTGCCAGTCGGGCGGCAGTGACGAGATCGGTAATGGACTCATGCCCAACACCTAGTTCCTCTAGCGCTTCCTGCGCCGAGTCCATGCGATGTCCCAGACGGGCAAAATCGCCCTTGGCCAGGTTGTGCACCGCGCCATCGGCCAGCTGCCCCAAGTGGTCCAACAACTCTTGGCCGTGGACTCGGTGGGAATCGACGAAACCACGCACGCGGGCAACGGCCAGCGACGTCGAACCACGCACACCGGTATCCCCCAGCACCAGCCACATCTTCTTGGCCACCTTCAGCGGATGGAACTCACCCTGCTTGAAGTAAACCGGACGCGATGCGCGGGCAACCGTGGCATCCAGGCCAGAGGGGTTACCGTGCGCCAGACGCTCAGCTTCCTGCACCAGGTCAAAGCGCTGACGCTCGGTCAGAGTGCCATCGGCGAGGTCACGCACTGCGTCGATAAGCGCATGTGCCACTGCGGCAGAACCACCCAGCCCTGCAGCGGGTGGGATACCGGAGCGGAGACGAACCAGCAGGTCGCGTTCGGGAATACCGAAGGTGCGCAGGCCAGCGCGGAGTGCAGCGGCGATGGAGGCAAAGCGCTCCGGCAGCTCGTCGATGTCGATGACCTCGCCGTCCATGGAAAACAGGACGGGAGAATCCTCCACGCGGTCAATCCACGCCATCGTGCGCAGCGACGTCACCGGCAGCGCAATAGCCGGCTTGCCGTAGACGACAGAGTGCTCACCCAACAAAATCGACTTGGCATGGCCTTCACCGAATGCGGCACCCTGTTCATTGGCCAGGGCATAGAACTCCCCGGTCTCCAATTCCTCGGACTTGTCGAGGCCGAAGTCGTCGACGCTGGCGTTTTCTACGCTGGTCACGAAGCTACACATCCTTTTCCGAAACCGACTGTGCGGCAGCCTGCGCCTCTGCGGGGCCATGGATACCCGGCACACCCGCAATGTCGAAACCGTACTTGGAGAACTTCTCCGCCCCGACACCCCAGACGTGGTTAAACCACTCCGTCATCGGTTCGTTCGCACGACGTTCTGCGAGCTCCTGCGGGGTCACGTACACCACTTCATCGACCTCATCGGGGTTGATATCCACCGACTTCGGATCGACGATGCCGGCGTACACGTGGTTGTACTCGTGCTCTGCCAATCCCGAACGATCATCGATGACCTGGTAGATAACAATGCCGATTTCCTCCAACTGGGAGACATCCGCACCGAGCTCTTCCTTCGCACGACGCTCAACGGCATCGGCCACCGGCTCCCCCGGCAGTGGGTGCGAGCAGGTCGCATTCGTCAGTAACAGTGGTGAGTGATACTTCGACTCCGCACGGCGCTGCAGCAGCATGCGTCCCTGCTCATCGAAGAGGAAAAGAGAAAAGGCACGGTGCAAAATTCCCGGCGGAACGTGTGCTTCAAGCTTGCCGACGGTACCGAGAACTCGACCGTCACGATCGACTACCTCTACCTGGATGTCGGCTTCACCCGGGGCAAAGCGGGCTTTAATGTCCTCTGGCGCATCATTCATTTCCACACTCCTGACTCTAGACTGCGGCCACAACCGCAGCTAACTCCCCGGCAATCTTGCGGGCCGATTCCGCATCGGCGGCCTCCACCATGACGCGGAAGAGTTCCTCGGTGCCGGACGGGCGCAACAACACGCGACCGGTGGAACCCAGCTTCTCCTCGGCTGCATCGATGGCGGCCTTGACCTCATCAGACTCCAGAATTGCGGCCTTGTTGGACACCGGCACGTTGATAAGAGTCTGCGGCAGCACCTTCATTACGGAGGCCAGCTCAGCCAGAGACTTACCGGTGCGTGCCATCCGCGCCATGAGGTACAGACCCGTGAGGGTGCCGTCACCAGTGGTGGCATGATCCGGAATGACCACGTGCCCCGACTGCTCACCGCCGAGCGAGTAACCGCCAGCGTTCAAATCAGCCAGCACATAGCGGTCGCCGACCTTGGTGGTACGCAGGGCGATATCGTTTTCCTCCATCGCCAGCTTGAGGCCGAGGTTACTCATCACAGTGGCCACCAGCGTGTTGTGGTGCAGTAGCCCCTCTTCCTTCATGGCGACGGCCAGGATGGCCATGATTTGGTCACCATCGACGATGTTGCCCTGCGAGTCCACAGCCAGGCAGCGGTCGGCATCGCCATCGTGAGCCAGCCCCAGATCCGCGCCGTGCTCCAGCACTGCCGCGTGCAAAACCTCAATGTGGGTGGAACCGCAGTTGTCGTTGATGTTGTAGGAGTTCGGCTTGTCATGAATAGCGACGACGTCGGCACCGGCGGCCGCGTACGCCATGGGGGCGGCCTGCGAAGCAGCACCATTTGCACAATCCACCACGACACGAATGCCGTCGAGCTTGGTGCTGACCGCACGGGAGAGGTGGAACAGGTAGCGGTCGAGCCCGTCTGGGGCCTCCTCGATGACACGACCCACTCCGGTGCCCGTGGGGCCGGTCTCCGGCAGGTTGTGGAGAGCGTGTTCGATTTCCTTCTCCACCGCGTCGTCAAGCTTGGTGCCGCCCGCGGCGAAGAACTTGATGCCGTTGTCCGGCATGGGGTTGTGAGAAGCCGAAATCATCACACCCATGTCGGCACCGTAGTCGTCGGTGAGGAAAGCGACAGCCGGAGTGGGCAGCACACCGACACGCAAGACGTCGACGCCCTGGGAAGCCATGCCGGCAGACAGCGCTGCGGCGAGCATCTCACCGGAGACACGCGGATCGCGGCCAACAATGGCCAGGGGACGACGCCCCGATGGATTCGTGCCGCTAGTCAGCACAGTGGCCGCAGCAGCGCCCAGCCGCATTGCCAGCGGTGCGGTCAGAGTCTTATTCGCCAAACCGCGGACGCCATCAGTTCCGAAAAGACGTGCCATTGTTGCTAGACCACTCCTTGGGGGTTTATGAGTTTTGGTATCGCGGACTGTTGCATTGTCAATGCTGTATTACTTTAGCCGGTCGCGCAGGCGAATCCAGACTAGCCACAGGACACAATTGGCTGCGGGTCATAAACCGTAGTCTGAGTTTCACGCGAGATTTCCGCGCCAGAGAGGTCCCGAATGACGCGTGTGTCGGAAGTGGTAAAACCCTGCGCACCCGACGACGGCTGGCAAGAGCTGCCACTGACCTGCATGCGCTGCGGTTGCGTGTATGCCCAACGACCACCATTGATGGACTCGACGTTGACCCTCTTCACACCCTTGATGCGCACAGTGACGTCGGAGCCAGTAGTAACGGCCTCGATGAGAATCGGAGTGTCGGAACTGTTCTTAAACGCCAGGTCGATTGCGCCCTCGTACACCGTCGCCTCACGGCCGGCCGGGTAACGCGAAATGTAGTAACTGTGCGGAGTGTGCGCGACATCCTCCATGCCCGCAAAGTACGAAGCATTGTACAAAGTAGTGGCGAACTGGCTAATGCCACCGCCGACAGCCTTATCCGCATGGCCGTTGAGGATGATGCCCGACTCGACAAAGCCCTGCGCAGTACCGCGCGGACCCGTGTAGCCGTTCAGGCTGAATGTATCGCCCGGCGCCACGAATGCGCCGTTGACCATCTGAGACACCAGGGCAATGTTTGTTCCCGATGCCGAGCTGAAGCCACCGGTGGTGAACTCACCAATGACATCATCGAAGGTCGCACTTTCCGCTTGTTCGGTGGTGTAGGTGGCGGGCTGGTCCTCGTAGACCGCATCGAACTCGCGCTTATCCGTCGAAGTCACACGCTCGGCGAAGTCCTTCATAGTCTCATCCCACTTCACGGCTACGCCATCAACCGAGGGGACCACTTCACGCGAACCACCGCTGAAGCGTATCGACGCATTGCGCTTATCAACCTCGGAAGCAGCCAGCCCCTCCTCGAGGATCTCGCGTGCGCGGTCGACATTGATATCGGCGGCCAATCCGCCGTCGCGCGGCACAAAGCTGATGATCTCAGCCATGCGCTCCGGAGGAATTACACCATCTTTGCCATCGCGGCCCTTGGCAACAATGGGACCCGACACGGCATCGGCGGCCTCTCCCTCAGCTGCCTCACGAACCTGATCTTCACCGATAGCCGGGTCGTGCGCGGTGGTCTCCACATCGATGCCCTCCGGCGACAACCACTTGGCGGCCAAATCCCCGCTGACCGCATTGCGGTCGACATCTTGGCCGATGACCGGTGGAGTTGTTTCCACGCGGCCGTCAACAAGCTTGACCTCACCATCGACGGGAGCAATAGTCAGTTCGCCGACGAGACGGTCGACCTGCGGCTCGAACTTAGAGCTATCGATATCGCTGACCAAATCCAGCTCACGGGTAGTAAAGAAACTGCGCACCCAGGTAACTGGGTTCGCCGTCTGCTTACCCGCCTGCGCGACCGTCTTCTCCCAGTCGATGCTCAGCCCCGCCTCCTCGGGCAGAACCTCCGCCGTGCGTTCGCCGGCACGAAACGCCACTGGATGAGTGGAAAGATCACCGAGCTGCTCTTCGAGCTTCGCCTCAGCGTGATTCGCGCTCAGCGTGCTGATGTCAATACCCGCAACGGTAGACCCGCGCGGGACATGGTCCTTGTTCAGCACGTAATCGACAGCGTAAAACACACCGAAGAGCGCGAAGATACCGAGGACGATGCCGAGGAAAATCTTTAATCCACGGTGACTGGAGGAAGACTTTTGTTTGGCCACAGCCACTTACTTTACCGTGGAAACACTACTAACTAGATTTTTATTAGATTCCGCAGGTGTCCGGAATGCGTTTCTTGTTCTTCGCATACTGCTGGAAAGCATCGACCACGGCATTGGCATAGACCTCGGCGCCATCGGGGGTCGGGTGGATAAGGTCCGCGCGCAGCTTGGACAAATCATCACGCACACCATGGCACCAGTCAGCCACATAGACATTGTCGCGCTTCTTTGCCGCGTCGAGGACTTCCCTCTCCGACTGCGGCATCCACACACGATCACCGTACGGGTTGATGAGGACAATGATGCGGTCTTCACCCAGCGAATCGAGGATCTCATCCAACAGGTGTTCGTCCGATGCCGCAGCCGACTGATTGATACCAAGACCCAGCACGACGAATGGATCGAGCGTACCCGCCGCCTTCATACTGGCGATAATCTCTGGCGCAGCCGGATAACCACGAGAAACAGCCGCATCGATATAGATACCGGGCAGCTTCTCTTCCAACGCGGACGCCGAGGCGAGCATCACAGAGTCGCCGATAGCGGTGATCTGGTCACCACGCGGCATAACGCGCTTGGCCAACTCGGCTTCCTCCGCCTTTTGTGCCTGTGCACGGCGCTCAGCTGCCTCCTGTAGCTGTGCCTCCAAACGCGTCATCTTCGGCGCCGTGGCCATTCCCACAACTGCACCAACCACGACGACCAGCGCCAGCCCTGCTGCAACGCGCGGCTTCCAGGAACCGGCAAACTGCGTGCCCGAAAACTGCGACATCCAACGGCGGTAACCCATCCGGCGAATTGGCGATTCCACATTCTTGTACGACCAGTTCGCCAAAAGCAGCGATAGCGCGATGCCTGCGAAGGCAGCGAGGTTCTCATACTGCATGGCCTCATTGCGCTCCAGCAGTTCGCGGATGAGCACGATGACCGGCCAGTGCCACAGGTACAGCGAGAAGGAAATCTTTCCCAGCCAGCACAGTGGCTTGAACTCAAAAATCTGACGCACGGGTGAGACACCGCGAACGACAAGATAGAGAATCGCCACCGACAGCAACGAGGCGAACACCAACCCACCGCGGTAAGTCGCCGACGCAGTATCCGACATCATCAGCAGAACCAACGAAAGGAAGATCAGAGGCAGCGAGGCCACTACGAAAGCTTGGGCAGAACTGCCAAAGAAGTCCCGCAGCAGGGGTTCTGTGCGTGGCCAGGAGTCCGCCTCTGCGCGTGACGACGTCGATGTCAACCACAATGCGAGGGCCGCGCCAAACAGGAGTCCAAAGGCGTGAGTATCGGTACCGTAGTAGACCCTCGTGGGGTCGACCTTCGGATCGTAGAGCGAGACCATCCACACGAAAGAAGCAACCGCCCCAATGCCCGCCACTGCTGCCAGCTTGCGAGATGCCAGCTTCAGGGCGAGAAGAGCCACAAAGATCAATGGCCAGAGCAAGTAGAACTGCTCCTCCACCGACAGTGACCAGTAGTGCGCTAACAGCTGCACTCCGGAATCCGCGAAATAGGACTGAGAACCCGCAATCTGCGTCCAGTTATTGACGAAAAAGACCGTGCCGAGAAACTGCGTCGACAAGCCAACAGCGGGATCCCCGCCGACCAGACCTGCGACGGCGATGGAAATAAACAACACGAACATCGCAGCCGGAGCGATGCGGCGCAGTCGACGGAGCCAGAAGTCCTTTAGATCGATGCGCCCAGTGACCGCGCGTTCGCGCACCAGAAGCGAGGTGATAAGAAATCCGGAGAGCACGAAGAAGATATCCACACCGATGTAGCCACCGGGCAGCACATTATCGAAGTAGTGGTAGATCACCACTGTGGCAACGGCCAGACCGCGCAGCCCATCAATGCCTGGTACGCGTCGAATGCGGAAGGGATGCTTCGCCACCGACGACGAGCTAGAGGAGCTCTTCGCGTCGGAGGTCTTGGTGGCTGTGGTGCTCACCGCCATACGGTTTCCTTCTTCCCATCGCACTGCAATCGCACTTTCATCGCACTGCAATCGCACCGCGATAAACGATTCTCGCGGCAGTTTTTAACGGATAAAAGTCTAACGTACGGGGCTTGTCCCAAAAATGCAGCCATGCCTGGTCACTGCGGACTTTAACCAAAAAAGCACCTCGGCTTGCGTGTAATACGCAAACTGAGGTGCTTTTCGAAGCAGTAAAGCTTAACGCTTGGAGTACTGCGGTGCGCGACGGGCCTTGTGCAGACCAGCCTTCTTGCGCTCGACAGCACGAGCGTCGCGGGTGAGGAAGCCAGCCTTCTTGAGAACGCTGCGCTCCTCCGGGTTGAACTCGTTCAGGGCACGAGCAATAGCCAGGCGCAGAGCACCGGCCTGACCGGACGGGCCACCACCGTTGATGTTGGCCTTGATGTCGAACTGGCTCTCGCGCTCGACCAGGACCAGCGGATCCTTGATCTCCTGCTGGTGCAGCTTGTTCGGGAAGTAATCCTCGAGCTCGCGGCCGTTGCAGACAATCTTGCCGGAACCAGCGGTCAGAACGACGCGGGCGACAGCGCGCTTACGACGACCGACAGTCTGAATCGGACGATCCAGGGTCAGCGGTGCAGCCGGAGCAGCCTCAGCCTCGGTCTCGGTAGCAACTGCGTCGCCGATGGAAGAGGTGAACTCTTCAGTGGCAGCAGCAGCGGCAGCCTGAACATCATCGTAGGAAGCCTCGGTGGCCTCTACGTTCTGGTTCTCATTGACGTCCTGTGGGTTGGTCACTGTGCCACCGCCTTGATCTCGTAGTTTTCAGGCTTCTGACCGGCGAACGGGTGCTCGGAACCGGCGAAGACGTGCAGCTTCTTGATGGACGCACGCGAAAGCTTGTTGTGCGGCATCATGCCCTCAATAGCCTCAGCGATAACACGCTCCGGGTGAACCTCGAGGGAACGACCCAGGGTCATCGACTTCAGGCCACCCGGGAAGCCCGAGTGGCGGTAGCGCATCTCACGTTCCCGCTTGTTCGAGGAGACGTGCACCTTATCGGCGTTGATGATGATGACGTGGTCACCGCAGTCGACGTTAGGGGCGAAGTAAGCCTTGCCCTTACCGCGCAGCAAGTCTGCGGCGTGAGTAGCCAGACGGCCGAGAACAACGTCGGTAGCGTCGATGACGTACCACTTGCGCTCGATGTCACCGTCCTTCGGATGGAAAGTAGACAACATGACTCCTTTTAGGGTCCGTGTAGATTTGCCAGCCACCGTGCACACTGTTGTTATTCCCCGGCGGCCGGTGGAGACCCGAGGCAACATTCACGTGTGCGCACACAGTTTGACTACTCTACCTTGAGATGGCACTAGAACAAAAAATGCCAAAGCCAGTCTCAGCCGCAAACTGCTGAGACTGGCCTTTCCCCCCCCTGGAGTGCTGCTAGCAAGAATACTTCAAAGGCAGATACCTAACTGAAGATCTCAATTGAGCAATGTCCTCCCCTCCCCCGGTTACATAGCTCAATCAAAAGTGCCTCAAGCAGGAACCAAGCTATCCCCAGCTAGCTGCCGCGCGGCGGTTAATATCCGCCATTCGCTGGCTACCTGCGCTGACCGTATCCGCGATAGTCGTGAGAATCATATTGAGCTCCTCCGCTGCTGTGTCCCATTCACGCTGAGCCTCCTGGTAAGAATCCGAAGAGTCACCCTCCCACGTAGAGACCATCGGCGCGATGCGCTTCTTCAAATCTCCGAGCAGCCCGTTGATGGTGCCAGAAGTGGACCGAATGTCATCGGCAGCACCGTCGATGCCGCCAAAACTGTACCTAATTGGTTGCATTAAGAACCCTTTCCCCAAAAGGTGATGTGTGTTGTGTGATTCAGTGTTGTGGTTGTGCGATTCGATAAAACGTTTAGAGGTTCAGCAACGACGCACCCGCTGCTGCCACCTGCTTGAACGACGACGCCCCCTCGTCCTCGCCCGCATCGAAGCTGCTGGAATTTGCGCGGATGTTATCCGCGATATCCGTCAGCGCATTGGATAGACGCATAGCTGCGTCATCCCAACGAAGCATCAGATCATCGAAGCTGTCTTTAGCCTGGCCCTTCCATTCCCCCGCCAGACCGTCCACGACGCCTCGAATGCGCCCCAGCTCGCCCTGTACTTCCGAGTTGACGCCATCGACGTCCCCCGCGGTAGTGGTCATTTGATCTGATTCGGCTGCAAATAGGTTTGCCACTGTTTCCCCCTTATTCGTGTTGAGTGACTGATTAACGACGGCATTTTTACCTCCCCGCGCGAGCCAGCCAGCTTCCCGCGTTAAAAACCCGTCATATTGTTTGGCGCGAAAAACCCCGATTCGGTTCCATTTTGGTTTTCCAACCTTTACCCCTGCCTACCCCCGCCCATCCCCCAGTCACTTTCTCTACGCCCCTCGCGTATTACGGCACCGGCCGAGCGCTTACTACTGCCTGGTCGCATACGGGTCGTACCGGCGCAATAGTCCTTCCTCTGAACTGGCACCCCACACTGACTTGAGTTCCGTCCATCACTTTGTGATGCCAGAGCACTATCGAATTACCTGACGGCAGCCGCTCCTCTACGACTACGACATCGGTGCCCAGTACTTGTCTGCGTTCCGGCGCGGACTTTGTCTCATCCCCGGCAACGGAGCTGCTCAAAGCGGCGGCTAGATGTTCAAGCGCCATGTCCTGCGAAAGCGGGCTAGCGAGCACCAAGACGCGCATATCTCCGCCATCCACCGCAATCAGACGGTCTAACGGACTTGCCGAGTCAAGCTCCCACCCGCCGGGAAACCGAGCTTCCACGCCCGCATTGGTCAGTTTGACTATTGGAGCAGAATCGGGAACTGGTTTCGATGTGGATGGAGGCGTCGTTACAGGAGGCGTAGTTACAGGAGGAGCCTGTGCGTGCGATGTCTCACGCTGCTTCTGTCTCCCTTCGTTCTCCCTAACTATGCCGCCACTAAAGAGCCATGCAGCAATCCCAACAATCAGAACCACCACCGTCAACAAACCAACGGCAGCTACTGACACAACTGTGCTTTGATTCGACGCTGAGCTGACTTCTGCCCTGGCTGCAGGACGCCGCCCCGCGAAATCCTCCGACGGCTCCACTTCACCGGCTTCAGCGTCGCCGATGTTTTTCAACCAGGCCGGATTTACGCACTCCCCGAGCCGCGATGCTGGGCAGTCGAAGACTAAAAATCCACGGTCGCGCAGACGATCGACTAGTAGAGCTCGCCGCGAGTTCGCTAGCCCGGGTGGAACTTCGCCGACGATGAACTCAATATCCTCCTGCCAGCGGGGCGGATACTCAGTGATACCGCGCCCACCACTAACTTCCACATCATCGGGTATCCCCTGGGGCGCATCCGGATACATGGTCAGCTGATAAGCCAGCGCAATGACTGTTTCCACCAATGGTGCGCTGTCGTTCGCTCCGACCAAATGTGTCATCCGACTGGCAATGTGGCCCCCGCTCAGACGAGTGACACAGACACGCGTTTCCTCTACTTCCACCAACACGCTATGAGACACAGTTGCCTCATCGAGTTCCACAACGGCGTCGGCAAGCGTCAGGATGTACGGATTGAGTTCAGCAGCCAATAGCGCGGAGGCCAACCGGCACTGTCGCACAGCACCCCAATAGCTGGGCACAATGACTGTTTGCATGCTCTCGAGAAGCGGTCTAGGGCCATGCACCGCCGGTTCTGCGGTGTCTGCAGGTGCCGCGAGTCCCCACAGGTGCCAGGTGCCGTGGCGCAGCGTCGGGGTCTGGGTGGTGGAAGAAGATTCGACCCGAATCATCAACTGTCCTCCTGGTCACCAGCGGTATCCAACCAACCCAACTGCACAATCTGCGGACTCTGGCCGTGCGCCACCCAATAGCCACGGCCCGGCGGCTGCTCGCAAGGCTTTACGCCGAGGATGGGGCCGTCGTCGCGTGTGCCGTCCATAACAAAGACGCTGGCACCCTGGTCCTTAACCGCACCCATGACCGGGTCGTGGAGGGATCGCAACGCCCCGCTGATTCGACGGGCAAAAAAGATATTGAGCCCAATGTCGGCGGCGTGAGCGATGACTTCTGCCAGCGGCTGCAAGGGGTTACCCCGCGAGCCGGCCACGAGGTCATAGTCGTCCACGATGACATTGATGGTTGGACCACTCCACCAATTTCGGGCCTTCAACTGCGCTGGGGTGATATCCGGTTGCGGGAGACGGGCCTTCAGTACCTCTGCCAGCTCTGCCAGCATGGGTGTCGCCACCGCAGCCGAGCCCGCATAGCCGGCCAGCCGCTCTTGGGGCACGGCCTCCATTAGCCCACGGCGGTAGTCAATTACGACGAATTTCGAGTCCGACTGCGAGTACCGCAACTGGTGAACGATGCCCCTCAACGCGGCGGTTCTGCCACTGCCTGCCGAACCGAATATCAGTAGGTGACGATCCTTATCTGGGTGGAATATCACCGCGCCCAGACCGGCTTCTTCGAGCCCCACTGCAATCGCACCTCTCGCAGCGGCCGCTGGTCGCGGCAAACGCGCAATATCAATCCGCCGTGGCAACAACTGGAGCTTTGGTGCCTGCTCACCGTGCGGCGCTGTCTCTGCAATCCGCTTAGTGTCTGCAGCGCCGGTGAGAGCTACCAGCATCGCAAACCCGCCCGGCGCGACTCCGCGTCCTGGGCTCTCCGGCACCAGCTCCGCTGCCTTGCGGTCAATCATTGAATCCATCGACTCCGCCTGCCGCAGCTCAATCCGAGTACCAATCAGGTCGCGAACGGCAGGTCTCATGTCCGTCCAGCGATAGGCCGTGAGCAGGACATGAATTCCCACCGCCAATCCATCTGCAACCAGCGCCTGCACATCGTCACTCAGCGCCGGAAACTCCGTTTTGAACGCACCCCAGCCGTCAATGACCAACACCGAATCCGGCTGACCCGCCGCCCGTGCTGCTTCCGGAGAGAGCCATCCATTAGTGCGAAAGAGCTGTTCCCGACGACTTACCTCACGACGCAAGAAACCAATCGTACGGCGAATAAGCTCCTCGTCTCCGCGGTGTGCAACCGACGCGACATGCGGCAACTCAGCCAGGTCGCTCAGGCCGCCCGCACCACAATCGACGATATAAAAATGCAGGTCACGAGCGCTGATACCGTCGGCTAGCGCGAGGATCGCTGTGCGTGCGGCAGTGGTCTTTCCTGACCGCGGCGCTCCGACGATTGCCACGTGCCCACCGGTCGTGCGCAGGTCAATACGCAGTGGGTCCTGACGCTGAAACAGCGGCTTGTCCACCAGCCCAATCACACCGGTCAATCGCTGTCGCGGCAGCTGCTCGTCGGGCTGAAGCTCGATGGCCTCCGGCAATGGTGGCAGCCACACCCGATGCGCACGTGTCGGTACGTGCGACACCGCTGCCACCACGGCACCGAGCACCGTCTGCTCCGATGTCTGCGCAGGCGGATCTACCATTCCGCCATCGCTTGACGACGCACCGAAAGCCTCCCGCGTCCAATTTTCAGCGGTAAATTCAGCGACAGCTGCGACCTGCCCCTGCAGCCCCTGCTCTGCCCCAGCCGTCGCACCGTCAATAGGCTGCGGACGGACCACCGGTCCGGAAACATACGCCGACCGGAACCGCACCGGCTCGGCGGCAGCAGATTTGATATAGCCGATGCCCGGGATGGCCGGCAGATGATAGGCGTCCGGAACGCCCAGCACGCTGCGGGACTCCGCGACGGAAAAGGTCTTCAACCCAATACGATAGGAAAGATGGCTTTCCAACCCGCGCAAGCGGCCTTCCTCCAGACGCTGACTGGCCAGCAGCAAATGCATGTGCAAACTACGCCCCAACCGACCAATCGCAACGAAGAGCTCAGCAAACTCCGGGCGTGCGGAGAGCAGCTCCGAAAACTCATCCACCACAATCAGCAACGCAGGCATGGGTGGCGCATCTATCTGCCCAGCGCGTCGGGCTTGCTCATAATCGCTGACACCGGCAAAATTCCCCGCAGCGCGTAGCTGCTCTTGACGCCGCGTCATCTCACCCCGCAGTGCGTCTTCCATGCGGTTGACCAGGATAAGCTCCTGCTCCAAGTTGGTAATCACCGCCGAAACATGAGGCAATTGATCCAGGCCCAGAAACGTCGCCCCGCCCTTGAAGTCCACCAGCACAAAGTTCAACTGATCCGGACTGTGCGTGGCTGCGAGCCCTACCACGGTCGTTCGGAGGAATTCCGACTTACCCGATCCTGTGGCGCCAACGCACAAACCGTGTGGCCCCATGCCGCCCTCGGCACTCTCCTTAAAATCCAGATAGACCGGCGCGCCGCTGTCATCAGCCCCCACAGGAATTCGCAGACGCGCACTGCCGTAGCGCGGTCGGTAGCGCAGAGTTGTCGGAGGCGGATAGAGCCCGAGCTCCTCCATCACCGGATCTTCCGAGGTCTTAACGGAATCATCTGCGCTTGTTGGCACTTCAAAACGCGCCAAGCTCCGCCCAAGCACCTCCGCTTCTGCTGGACTCAGCTGATCAGGTACGCCAATCTCCTCCCGTCCGGACGCGGTTTCCGCATGCACAGCAGTAGTGGAAACAACCAGCGCGATGCCATGGTGAACCGCTGCCTCCCACAACGTTGACTGCGCTTCCACGACGGTCAGTAGTACTACCGAGGTCTCCGACCCCGCCGCGTCAAAAATCGGTGTCAGTTCAGTGACATCGTGCTGTCCGTTCGAATCCGCCAGCACAATCAGAACTGCAGCTGGCAGTGTGTCGATAGCCGTGAGCAGCTCAGTCAGCTGCGCACACGTCGCCGCCCGCAACCGCGCTGGGCCACAGGCATCAGTAACTGCGGGGTGTCCGTGGTGTGGCGTCCATTTCAGCCATTCCCACTCATCTCCCACAACTGCAATCAGGCAATCCTCCGGATGATGCAGCGCAGCAGCTTGGGCGACCATCGCTCGAGCCAGCCCCTGCGCCGCGGTATCTCCAGTGAGCGCGATAATCTCAAAGGCCGACACATCTATGGCAAAGGGCACTCCCTCAACCTGACGAGCCGATCGAATAACTTCCCGCAGTGCTACGGCGGAAACCGGATCCAGTTTCTCGGGCGCCGGAATTGCCGGTGGTGTTACAGGCGTTGCGGGCTGCTGCGTTGCCACCCCGATGCGCAGCTGCAAGAAATCCGAGTCCCCCTTTCGACGCTCGCACGCCCGCCCCATCGCCCCCAGCTGCCACAGAGTTCCAGGCCGAGGGTGGATAAACTGCGCCGATTCACGCTGCATCCTCGCTGCTTTCGCCACCGCGCGGCGAATACTGGACAAATGCCTCTGATAGTCCTTCCGCGCCGGTGCCATGTCCTTATTTCCCGCCCCGCCCGACACCATCATGCCCACAGTGGAAAACACCATCATCAGCGGAAACATAAACGACATCGGGTTACGTCCCATCCCAGAGACAAACATCAACACCACCATGCCGACCACCGCCACGACCATGATTAACGGCATGAGTGCACGCATCAGCGGCACCGGCTGTGGCTCCGGCGCTTCTGGAGGCGCATCCGGCGCGATTGTGCCTGTCATAGGCTGCGGCCCCGCTTTTCGGGTAGCCGAAATCTCCGCCTGTGCACTAGTCACAAAAATCCCCCCCCGCTATGTGTCGCCCCTTGTGTTCACTCGACGGCCAATCCCCCGACCAATCGGTGTACGCATAGCTTAAATCACACTCCGGATTCTCGCAGCGCATGACCGAAACTGATAGCGGGGGCACGCGCAGTTACTACTCCGAGTAGCGCTCTAGCGAGTTGTACGACACTCTAGAGGGACTAAAGCATGCAGAATTCATGGGGGAAATACATGCTGGGGGAACTCATTCGCGTGCGCATTGATGCCGCACACATGCCCGAAGACACCAACCGAGCACACGCAGACCTTGCGTTACCGACCAACGTCGCAATCGCCGCACTTGTACCGGATATCCTGCAAATTTTCGATATCGACATTGCGGACTTCCCGCTGGCGCAGTGGCAGCTACGAACCGCCACCGGCACGATTTTGCTTGCCGACGACACCCTGAACGATGCCGGTATTGCGCCAGGCGAACGCCTGGTTGTTATCAACGACCCAGGTCCCGTGCCCAAACCTCGACTCTTCGATGCCGCCGATGCTATTACCGACACCACCTATACCGACGGTATCGGGACGGCTGATTTGGTTGTTGGCTGTACCGCCGCCCTCGTGGCCACGGCTTCAATCGCAGCTGCCTCACTGAGCTTGAGCAGTACCGATTCCACACTGGCCGCGGCAATCAGCTTCATCGCGCTGCTGGCAGTAGCCGGTGGACTGCGCCTGGCGCTGTTGCGTAGCGCAAAACCGGCGATTGTCATGTCCCTGGAGCTGCAAGTGCTCATTCTGGGCACCGCTTCGGGACTCTGCTTCGTTGGCCTCGACCTACTCCGCATACTCACCGACTGGCCGCCGACTGCTGCGATTAGTGTCGCGCTTGCCGTCATCGGTTTGGTTTTTCTCATTTCCAACACCGGCGACGGCGACAACCGCATCACCGTTACCCTGGGCGCGGCGAGTCTCAGTGCTGCAGTTACCTTCGGTATTTACGCTGCGGCTGTCGCACTTTTCCACAACTCGGTTCAATCAGGAGCGCTCACCGCTGCTAGTGCAGTCATCCTGATACTGCTGGCACCTTCCATCGCTATCAAGGCTGCCGGTATTCGCGTACCCAAAGTCCCTGCCGCCGGCGAGAGCTTCGATGACAGCGAAACTCCCGAAATATCCCACAACGCACCTAAGCGAGCGGGGTGGATTCTCGATGGCATCCTCTGCAGTGGCACCGGAAGTCTCAGCATCTTCACCCTGGTGGTACTTTTCTCCGGAGCCTATGGGAACAGGTGGTGGCCTCTGGGCATGGCTGCTGCTGTCATAGTCTTTTGTGCAATTCATTCCCGTGGCCAAGCCCGGAAAGTAGCTTCCACCTGCACTGCTTTAGCTGGTCTTGCCGTCATTGTGGCCGTCGCTTTTCAACAGTGGTTCGAGGGTAATTGGCCAGTCTCCGCTGGCCTTGTCGCCCCAATGCTTGCAGCCACCGCCTTAGCCGCATTTCCCGCGTCACGCATCTCACCTACAACGCGCCGCATAGCTGAGCTAACCGAGGCCTGCAGTATCGCCGTTATTTTGCCCATTGCGGCCATCATTGCCGAATTCCCTGAGTTCGTAAGTGGGTTCTTCCAGTGAAAAACCCACTTTTCATGAATGCCATAAAAACTCGTCTCACCGCCACGGCCGCACTTTCCACAGTGCTTATCTCGACGTTGACGGCGGCCACCGCAGTAGCACCGTCGGGCATCGCACCAATAGCGGCTGCCCAGAACAGCCAGGACTGCGTGGCCACGATGCTGTCGTCGGAAAGCGCACTGCATGAACCGACGGTGATCGAAAAAGCGCTTCGGTTTCGCCAAGCATGGCAACTGACGACGGGTGCGGGGATTACGGTGGCGGTAATCGATACCGGGGTCTCACCCAATGAGCGCCTGGGCGAGGTTCTCGACGGTGGCGATTTTGTCGACGGCAACAGCGGGTTCGTAGACTGCGACGGTCACGGAACTCTAGTAGCTGGCATTATTGCAGGCCGGCCCGGTGCCGATGGTTTCGCCGGACTGGCGCCCGACGCGCACGTGTTGTCGATAAGACAAACAGCCGATGGCGAAGGCAATTTGGAGTCGCTGGCACAAGCTATCGACAGGGCCGTCGCGGAGGGCGCGCGGGTCATCAATATCTCGCTCACATCGTGTGCCCCGGCAGGCGTAATGCCCCAAGGTGCAACAGATGTTGCCGAGAGCGTCGCACGCGCGGAAGTCTCAGGCGCAGTAGTGGTCGCAGCGGCAGGCAATAAGGGCGATAGCTGTCAGGACGGATCCGTAGCGTGGCCCGCAGTTCTGCCGGAGGTAATCGCAGTATCAGCAGTACAGTTCGACGATGCCGGCCAAGCACAACCCGCGGAGTATGCAATCACGGGACAATGGGTCAATGTCTCCGCTCCCGGCGGCCCCGTACTCGGTCCCGATCCGCGCACCCCCACCGGTCTCATAGACCGCCACGTGTTCGGGTCTGGGGAGAACACCCGAGCTCAACAGATTGCCGGCACCAGCTTTGCCACGCCAACCGTGTCGGGCACAGCTGCCCTGCTGCTGGCACGAAACCCAGAGCTTTCCCCAGCACAGGTTCGCGACATCATCCTTAGTTCCGCGAGCCCAATTAGTTCCGGGCTCGGCCTTGGTCGCGGCATCGTTGCACCTTATGACGCTCTGATTTGGACCACTGTGGACACCGCTGCGCAGCACGCAGCCAACCCCGCTGCCGCACCGGCTCCGCCGGATCTGCTTTCTTCGCAGGAGCGCAATGCACCGCTCCGGGCGACTGGACTGCTCCTGATATGCGCACTGGGCCTAGGTGCCTGGCTGCTCTCGCGTCCCGGACAGCGGCCCTAGCGCCGCCTGCTTACTCAGCTCAGGGCCTCCGCGCAACGCGGCCACCACTTCCCAGTCCACTGGTCGCGTGCCACCGCTATCGGCATTGGTTGATGCATTAAACCCGAGGGCGGCCAACGTCGTGCGATCGTGCACAGCAAAGCGCATCCCCTCTGGAGAAATGACGTGTACGGCCCCATTTACGCTTACTGCAATCGAGCTGCGCTCACGGCTGCGACCATCCACGAAACCGTCGACGGCCGCACCCGAACCGTCGGCATGCGGGTAATCCACGTGCCGCCCCTCCGGAGCATGCTGCGACCACTGCACGAGAGCTTGCGGCCGTCCTGCTATCCGGCCGGCACACAACCAGCCATCAGCATCGGCAAACGTCAGCGGCTTTTCAGGTAGCCCCGGGACTGCTGGCGCATTCGCAACGGGAACTGCCGCCAGCTGCCCCTCACTGGCCTGCAGAACTGGGCTATGCGCAGCTAATAGCTCTCCTAGCACCGGGGAGAGAATCGCGGCACCGTCGTCAAGCACGATAACGCGCCGCTGCCCGACCTCAACCACATTGCCGACTGTGTCGAATGGAGCGGCGAAGTGCGTGGGTGCGCCGCGGTTCGGGATTGCTGGCGCGGCCAGAATCGGAACCTCCGGAATCGTTCTGAGCAACGCAGGGCTGACAGGCCGGACTGCGGCGCGTTCCAACCCCAGCGCTCGAGAAACAGCGGCGTGCTCCGGGTGGTTGACATCCAGCCGCGAGCGGTAGCCCTGCGTAATCAGCCAGAGGTTTTGGCCATCGGCAACGACGGCACTGTCCGAGTGGGTTCGGGTAAGCTGCTGCGGTTCCGCACGGACTTCTTCAAGACGCGCAAGCGACTCTGCAACAATCCACGGCTGCCCGAGGTCTTGCACCGTCCGCTCGCATAAAGACAGTGCCAACTCCGGCGCACCTGCACTGCCCCTCTTGGCAGCTCCCGAGGCACCAGAGCCTGCCGGCGCGGCCGGAACTGCTGGTGCGCCCTCAATCCCGACAGCAAAACTGATGTCCTCTTTGTCCAACTCGCTACTGCGCACCCGCTTCGGCTCAGCAGGATTGCCCAAAATTAACCGCGCCGATGCGAGATTCGCGACTGGATGCAATCGACCATTGACACGTACATGCAGGCCCTCCGACCCCGATACGACAATCAGCTGCTCATTGGAGCTCGAACCGCCCTGCGGCCGCACCAACGACAGCACCGCAGTGCCGGCGGCCAGTAAAACCACCAGCGCACAGCCGATAAACAGTGCTCGCGTACGCGTGCGCAGAGGATCGTGCAGCATTCGCGAATCCGCACGCACAAGCGCGTGCTCAATCCGACGAATCAAGAATCGATGACCGCTGACCTGGCTAGGCGTAGTCGGCGTACGTGGCATGAGTTTCCCCCAAAACTATTCCCCCAAATAATCTCTACCCTGCAGAGTAAGCCAGGCCGCGCTACTGTGCGACCAGGGGAATTTTAGTGGGGAACATATTGGGGGGATTTTCACATGCCATTGTCATTGTGGCTACTCATTACAGCAATAACCATCACTGCAGGCGCGCATGTCCCTGTGCGCGGCCGCAGCCTTCGTGACCGCCTGCGACGCACCGAACCAGGACAACTCATCGGACTACGTCTCACACCAGGCCTGCGAAGCCAGCTAAGCGCTGCGGATATCGTCTCGCTTGCCGACGACAGCCCAGTGACCCTGGATGCGCTGTGCTTTTATCACATTGCGCCGGAAGTCCGCGGAGAGCATGCGCACCGCTACTTCCGAGCAGCCGAGCGCTCCGGCACAGCCCCTGAACCCTGGACACATCTGGTGGCAACTCTTCCGGTGGAAGCCTCCGCTGACCAAGCCCTACGCTTCCTCATCCACCGGCTGGGAACCCTTGGTATTCGCGCACGGCGATTGACGGCACCGGAATGTGCTCTGACTGAGAGCTCTGCGGAGGTCGTGCAGCTGCGCCGCACTGGACGCTCTCATCATGTGGCGGCGTTGGGACGCAAACCGCACCTGTGGTTAAGCCGACAACGTGACATCGCTATCACTAATGGTCCGGCGCAGGTCATAGGAGCCGGGAGCAGTGGACAAACCATCACAATGTGTCCCGCGAACGTCCCCCGATTGGAGGTCGACTGCGGCAATCAGGACATTTGTGAGCTGCTCATCGGAATGCTCTCGCTCGGCTATCGAGTCGGGATTCGCACGTCCCGTCCACATTTCTATACTGTGGCTCTTGATCTGGGCGCAGTACTTCTCGCTCGAGCTGGAGACGACACCGTCGATGTGGTTGTTGTCGAAGAGTATGAGCCCGACCTGTGTACTGGAATCGCGAGAATCATCGAGGTCAGTCGTACAGGTTCGCCCACGGCAGCAGCAGCGGAAATGCCAGCTTCGTGCCCTCGACTGGCGATGGGCGAATTCACCTGGACGCTATCTACCGCCCGCACTACCGATGAATTGCAGCCACTAGCTATGCGGGCAACTAGCGGTTTAGTCCCGGAATCAACGCACCCAAATCTGGCAGACCGCCCGGCGCCTGGGAGCCGTCAGGCTCCCCCTGCTGCGCCGGGTCATTCGGAGCGCCATTTTCTTGGCCACCCGGCTGACCGCCTGCTGCAGGAGGCACATCCTCCTTCGGCATCTGTGCACCAGTGACATTGCCATTGTCGATAGTGGCAGCGCCCGCTGGTCCCGAGCACTCCAGAGTAGACGGGCCATAGGCCGCGCAGTTGTAACCGAATGCGCTCAACTGAGAATTCGCTGGCAGCGTCTTCATCTCACCCGCCGGCGGGAACGTAAGGACCTCGTAAGTAACTCCCCCCGGGTTCCAGGACACAGCATTGGCGGGAACCTTGTTTCCCGTGCCGTCATCGACCATCGGAGGATTGGCAAGATTCACCTGGCAGGCCAAGTAGGCGTCACCGCTCAGATCGTTGAGGAAGCAGCGTGTCGTGCCATCCTCCAACTGAAAGAGTCGAGTATTTGGGCCGTCCGCCGGGGTGTAATCCGCATCATTGACCTGGGTGATTGCAGGAGTTTCCGTCGGCGTCTCTGATTTTGTCGGTGTCGTCGACTCTTCAGTCGGCTTCGGCGGAGTCGAGGATTTAGTCTTTGCGGAAGAACTGACGGAGCGATTCGAGACTTCCGGCTTAGCCGGCTCGTCGTCTCCACATCCGGCCAGCGCGAAAGTCATCATCACACCGGCTGCGATCGTTGCCATAAATTTATTCATCCGCATGGTGTCCTAACCTACCCGACCATCGCTCCATCCCCTAGTAGCCGAGGGAGGAATTACTTCCGGAGAACTAGCTCGCATCTCGTCGATGCGTTCTGGCGTAATCACGTCATTGAAGGCGAAGATAGTTACTTCCCTATCTCGATAAACAGGGGTTACCCCTGGAGCTACCCAGAGCCCTTCACCAGGAAACTCTAAATCCTCCTTGGAATCCCAAATACCCGGGGGTGACAAATAGATGAATCCCACGTTCAGCTTTCGGGCTGAGCGATCGACATCGTTCACCCCATCCGGCCGGTCGGGGTCTGGAAAACCGAGGTAATCAGCGTGCCAGTACAGCATTGAGGTAGCAGTCCACTTATTCGCCACTGGCCAGTCATAGTGCGGGAACACTACCGGCAAGTCATTGCGAGCGTACATCCAGCTGGACCCCTCCGGCGGATTGGTAAACGTGCGGTACTTATGTGCCTCCGGCTGCTCGGCCAACCAATCAAATGCCTTCAAGTCAGCCTTGGAAATGATTTGCCATTCCCTAGGGCTCTTGTAGGCGAAATCCGCAGCGCTAGCATTAGACGCCACTCCATAGACCACAAGTACAGCAGAGCTCACCGTCGCTAAGCTCAACCCCAGAACTCGCCCCGTCGATGGCACTTTTGACTCACTAATTCGAGCCGCCCACGCGCAGCCCCACGCAACGGCGATACCCGCAAGCGCGGAATACAGGTACGCGGTGACCATCACCAACCGGTGAGGCGTCGAATAGTGAAGATCCGTATACAGCGCGAGAATATCGCCCGGCACGCCACCAAAATGATTGAGCGCGTGGGTCGTCATCAACACCGAAACAAACCAGGCCGGTACTACCCACACCCGTCGGCGCGAAGTATCCGCGAAAACCAAAAACGCCATCCCGATGAAACCGAGGATGATGATTGGCCAGAACGGCCGGAATTCCTCAGTGTGGCGGGTCAGCATTGTGGCGCCTCGATACCACGCATCGAAACGATCGAGGTCGTCTACTTCAGCGCTAACCGCGCGCACATCCTCGGTCTGAGAAGTTCCCGTAAGCCACTGCGGCAGTAGTACTGCCACTGCTGGCACAAAGGCGGCTGCAATCACCGCGACGTCGTAAAGCTTGGCGCGAACCGCACCCAGTTCAGGATGCGCGGGACGCGGCAGGCGGTAGCACAACCACCAAATTGCACCGAGCATAACGACTGTAGGCACCGATGCCGGATGGAGCTCTCCGATACCGATTATCGAAAGCGCAGCGCTCAAGATGCGCTGAGGTGCGTGTGGGAGCGACGTAACAAAGGCAAAAACGGTAATCGCTAGCGCAATCGAGACCTGGTACGGCCAGGCCCCCACGAAGACCCCGACGGGCATCAATACCGGAAGCGCTGCGGAAACAAGCGCCGCAACCCCCGCAGCAACGGCGGTGGACAGCTTTCGGCGATCAATAATTCGCCAGGTCAGCGCCGCAGCCGCCGTGGGTATGGTCACGGCCGGAATGATAATGCCGAGGTAATTGACCGCCTCGGTGATTGGTAGACGGACAATCAATATCCAAAGCGCACCGAACGCATGCCATGCGGCGGGATAGTAGGACACCGCCTGAGTTTCCACATTCTGGATCTCGCCCATTCTAGTGGCCGAGGCCATGCCGTCTTCCGTAATCGAACGGAGCACACTTGCATGCCAGAGTGTGTCCCAGCCTTGCTGGATGGTCGCCATCCCCTCGGACATTGAAGCGATGCGGCCGATAGCGGTCCACGTGAGAACCGCCGCTGCGATGATGACTCCGATACTTGCGATTAGCCCATAGCCCAACTCGCGCCATCGACTTGCGGCGGGCGGCTGCGTCTCGGCCGACACTGAGCGATCGACACTACCGCGCCGCCGCCGAATCAAAGCGCTGCCGCCACTCCAGCAAAGCGCGAGAAGTAGTGTCACGGCCCAGCAGATAGACGCACTGACCAAGGTGAAGCGCACTTCGATAGCGCCGAGCGCCCACCCTGCGGTACCTGCGATACCAAACGTCACCGCAGGACCGAGGGCCAGCGCCCACGGAGTACGAACGCCGCTGGCTCTCACTACAACAGCGCCGGGGATTACGAGCAGCGCAACCAAGCTAACAATTGCCCACACCACTACCGAACACTCCTCCTACGGTCACTTTCTTCAGGGAATATTACCGAGAGCTTGCACATTTAAGCCTCGTCCCCATCTGTCCGGGCATCACGACGCTCGCGGGTCTGCTCCGCCCTGGCCGCCAAATCAGCATCGCCGGGGTAATCAACACCTACCAGGCTGAGCCCACGCGCCTCTGCCACCGGGACCAACGGGGAACGCTTCTCTTCACTCAACAACTGTTCAGTGAATCCAACCGCACGTCGCCCCTCACCGACACTAAGGCAGGCCCCAACCAGTGAGCGCACCATAGACCAGCAGAACGCGTCGGCAGTCACATGGGCCTCGTACAGCTCTGGTTCTTCCCGCGTAGATACGTCGAACCACTGGAACCGCTGTAGATCTCTAGTGGTCGTCGCATGTGGCTTGTGTCGACAAAAAGCGGCAAAGTCATTGAGCCCCAGTAGGGCATCAGCCGCCACCTGCATGCGGTTGATGTCCACTGACCGCCGCCAGTGGGCCGTATCGCGAGCACGGGTAGGAAGCGGGCCACTGACGCAACTAGTGACGCGATAGACATAGTGCCGACGTAACGCGGAAAAGCGGGCATCGAAACCCGGGGGCGCAAACGAGGTGCCCCGAAGCGTCACGTCCGCGGGCAATAGTCGCGCTACACGACGAACCAAATTACTCGGGTCCCCTGCGATAGAACGTGTGTCTAAACAGGAGACAGGAACATCTGCGTGAGCCACCTGCCCGGAGGCATGAACACCGGCATCTGTACGACCGGCCACAGTCAGTTGCACGGGAGTGCGCAACACCTTCTCCAAAGTGGATTCCAACGTCGCCTGCACAGTCCGCACCGGTTCTCCAGTAGGCTTATCGCGCTGAGCAGCCCAACCATGGAAATCGGTCCCGTCATAGGCAATGTCAAAACGCAACCGAACCAGGTCGGAGTCGGTGCTCCCCATAGCGGCTCGATCGGGAGAATCGCACGGGGTATCCGGAGTCGTTGGAGTAAGTGATGTCACGGTTAACAGATTGTAGCCGGGACCCCGGATTAGATAATCAGCAGTTTCCACCGCAGGGTCTCCGTATTGCTCTCAATGTTGGTGCGTAATCCGTCGGTGTAACCGGAGGCAGAACTGGAGTCGGGCGCTATGCACCGTCGTCAAGCACAAAGAACCCCCGGAAGAGCGTTCAGATATGAACTGCTCAACGGGGGTTCAAAGCTGTGACGGTCAGAAGCCGTCAGCGAGGGGAATTACTCCTCCTCTGCAGCCTCAGCCTCAGTAGCCTCAGCCTCTTCGGCCTTTGCCTCTTCAGCCTGCTTGGAAGCAGCAGCGCGAGTTGCGCGAGTTGCCTCAGCAGTTGCGGTCTCTTCCTCAACCAGAGCAATCAGAGAGATCGGGGCATTGTCGCCCTTGCGGTTACCCAGCTTGATGATGCGGGTGTAGCCGCCGTCGCGATCAGCGAACTGCGGACCGATCTCGTCGAACAGCTTCTTAACTGCGTAGTTGTCGTTAAGCAGCTTTGCAACGTTGCGGCGATCTGCGAGAGTGCCGCGCTTTGCCTTGGTGATCAGCTTCTCAACGTACGGACGCAGCAGCTTGGCCTTGGTGTCGGTGGTCTTAATCTTGCCGTGCTCGATGAGCTGCTTCGCGAGGTTGGCCAGAATCTTCTTCTGGTGCGAAGCGGAGCCGCCGAGACGGGAACCCTGCTTAGGGGTAGGCATAGGTATCTCCTCGTTTTAATGAAGTCGCGTCGGTGAACTACTCGTCGTAGCCAGCGCTTGCGCCATCAGTCCAGTCAGCGTCATCGCCCGAGGCAGCGTCCAAATCAGCGACAGCAGCCGGGTCGAAGTTGTTCGGGGAATCCTTCAGAGCGAGGCCAAGCTCAGCGAGCTTCTCCTTGACCTCATTGATGGACTTGTCACCGAAGTTGCGGATATCCAGCAGATCCGACTCGGTACGAGCAGCGAGCTCACCGACAGTGTGGATCTCCTCACGCTTGAGGCAGTTGTAGGAGCGCATAGAGAAGTCCAGATCCTCAATCGGAGTCTGGTACGCAGCGACATCCTCAGCCTCGCGCGGGCTCGGGCCAATCTCGATGCCCTCAGCAGCCTCGTTCAGCTCACGTGCCAGACCGAACAGCTCAACCAGAGTCTTGCCTGCCGACGCCATTGCGTCGCGGGCGGTGATCGAGTTCTTGGTCTCGACATCGATGATCAGCTTGTCAAAGTCGGTGCGCTGCTCAACACGAGTAGCCTCCACCTTGTAGCTGACCTTCAGAACTGGCGAGTAAATCTGGTCCATCGGAATGCGGCCGATTTCGCCACCGGAGTTCGGGGTCGCCGGCACGTAGCCACGACCACGCTCAACGATCATCTCAATATCCAAGCGACCGGAATCGTTGAGAGTAGCAATGTGGTGATCCGGGTTATGAATCTCCACACCAGCTGGGCACTCAATGTCTGCAGCGGTCACCGCGCCTGCACCTTCGCGACGCAGGTAAACGGTAGCCGGCTCATCGAACTCGCTCGAGAGCACCAGACCCTTGATGTTCAGGATGATGTCGGAGACATCTTCCTTCACGCCCGGGATAGTGGTGAACTCGTGCAGCACACCGTCAATGCGGATGCTGGTGACTGCAGCGCCCGGAATGGACGACAGCAACGTACGACGAAGAGAGTTACCGAGGGTGTAACCGAAACCCGGCTCCAGCGGCTCAATGACGAACCGGGAGCGAGAGGAATCAATGTAGTCCTCAGTCAGCGTTGGGCGCTGGGAAATGAGCATTTTCGAAAATCCTCCAGGTGGCGACCGCTATATGACGCCATAGGGAATGAATGGATGCAAGCGAAGTTGGTTATTACTTCGAGTAGAACTCGACGATCAGCTGTTCCTGAAGCGGAATGTCGATCTGTGCGCGTTCCGGGGTCTGGTGCACGAGGATGCGCAGGGACTCAGGAACAACCTGAAGCCATGCCGGGACGACAGCGTCGACCAGGTTCTCCTGTGCCTCTTCGAACCAAATCATCTTCTGCGACTTCGGGCGCACGTCGATGATGTCGTACTGGCTTACCTGGAAGGACGGCACGTTGATCTTCTTACCGTTAACGGTGAAGTGGCCGTGGGAAACCAGCTGACGAGCCTGGCGACGGGTACGAGCCAGACCAGCGCGGTAGACAACGTTGTCGAGACGCGACTCCAGCAGGACGACGAGGTTATCGCCTGTCTTGCCCGGACGACGGTGAGCCTCGGCGTAGTAGCGACGGAACTGCTTCTCCATCACGCCATAGGTGAAACGTGCCTTCTGCTTTTCCTGGAGCTGGAGCAGGTACTCCGACTCCTTGATACGAGCGCGGCCAGCCTGCCCCGGAGGGTAGGGACGACGCTCAAAGTTCATGTCGCCACCGACGAGGTCGACGCGGAGACGACGGGACTTACGGGTTGCGGGACCGGTATAACGGGCCATTTCTGTTCTCTCCTTACCCTATTCCTAGACGCGACGACGCTTCGGCGGACGGCAGCCGTTGTGCGGCTGAGGGGTCACATCCGAGATCGAGGACACCTCAAGGCCAGCGGCCTGGAGGGAACGGATGGCGGTTTCGCGGCCCGAACCCGGACCCTTAACGAAAACGTCAACCTTCTTCATACCGTGCTCCATGGCCTTACGAGCAGCGTTCTCGGCGGCCATCTGAGCAGCGAACGGAGTGGACTTACGAGAGCCCTTGAAACCGACGTGACCAGAGGAGGCCCACGAGATAACAGCGCCCTTCGGGTCCGTGATGGACACGATGGTGTTGTTGAAGGTGGACTTGATGTATGCGTGGCCCTGAGCCACGTTCTTCTTTACAACGCGACGGCCGGTACGACGGCCGCGTGCGGACTTCGGAGCTGCCATGTTTTACTTCTTCTTTCCGGCGATCGTCTTCTTCGGACCCTTACGCGTACGAGCGTTGGTCTTGGTGCGCTGACCACGGACTGGCAGGCCACGACGGTGGCGCAGACCCTGGTAGGAACCAATCTCAATCTTGCGGCGGATATCAGCCTGAACCTGGCGGCGGAGGTCACCCTCGACCTTCCAGGTAGCTTCAATCACGTCACGCAGCGCAGCAACCTGCTCATCGGTGAGAGCGTCGGTGCGCAGATCCGGAGAGATGCCGGTCTTCTCCAGCAGCTCATTGGCACGGGCGGGGCCGATGCCATAGATGTAGGTAAGAGCGACCTCCATACGCTTGTTGCGTGGCAGGTCAACTCCAGCAAGGCGTGCCATACGGCAATTTCCTTCCGGTTGATGCGGTGGTTTACTCCACTGCCATCCTTCCCAGACCCGGCTTACTCGGTCGGACGCCGAGTCGCGCAAGTGTTATAGAAAGGCTCCAGCCACCGTTGCCGGAGGTATTCTCGCTTACTTCTGTGGAAAAGCTTTCATAAAGAACCGCCGCGCCGAACTGCTGAGACACCAGGTCTCAACATCACGCGGCCGTCACCAGAAGCAGCTAGGACGGTGGAGTTTCTGTCTAGTTAGTAAATAAGCCCATAACCACTACCAACAGTGGTCAGGTCGATTTACTTGTAGCGGTAGACGATTCGCCCACGCTCGAGATCGTACGGAGAAAGCTCCACTACGACTCGGTCTTCCGGGAGAATACGGATGTAGTGCTGGCGCATCTTGCCACTGATATGGGCGAGCACCTTGTGCCCGTTGTCCAGCTCCACTCGGAACATCGCGTTCGGCAAGGGCTCGACGACGCGACCCTCAACCTCAATTGCGCCTTCCTTTTTAGCCATGTCCTCCACGTCTCTCTGGCGGATACCCGGGACAATCCCGGCACCAGTTGGGAAATCTCTACTCTGCCTGGTGTTTTAGCAGTTCCGTGCAGGGATAATCATCACTGCAGCGACACTGCGCCCACACCATCGCCCAACTTTACACGCGACCTGCGTTTTTACCAAATACGACCACTATGGGACCGGTTGCAAGCGACGGCAGGCGGATTCACCCCACGGGGACAGAGGCCATCGCGTCTCAAGTGGCAACGTTCTAACCTTTCGCGTGGCTCCTCACGCACAGGTTATTCATATCGAGGAGTCAAAATACGGGGGCCGTCCGCCGTGGCGGCAACTGTGTGCTCCCAATGGGAGGCCGGCATTCTATCGGCGCTGACGACCGTCCAGCCGTCGTCAAGCTCATCGCTACCCCACTCGCCGCCGAGAATGAGCATCGGTTCGATGGCCAACACGGAGCCTTCGACGATGCGGGGGCCCTTGCCTGCTTTGCCTTCGTTGGGGAGGAAGGGATCCATGTGCATCTCGCGCCCGATGCCGTGCCCGCCGTAGCCATCGACGATGCCGAGTTCAATATCGTGGCGCAGTTCAGCCTCACGGGTGGCCGTTTCAAGCGCATATGAAATATCGGTGAGGCGAGCACCCGGCACCATGGCCTTAATACCTTCGGCGAGGACCTCCGACGTCGCGATGTTTAGTTTTTCGACATCTTCACTCAGCTTTCCGACACCGAAAGTCAGTGCCGAATCGCCGTGCCAACCGTCCAAAATTGCGCCACAGTCAATCGAGACCAGGTCACCTTCGGATAGAACTGTGGCCGAGGACGGAATGCCATGGACGATAACTTCATTCACGGATGCACAGATAGATGCCGGGAAACCTTCATAACCAAGGAAAGATGGCGTTGCACCCGCATCGGTAATGACCTGATGCGCAATCTCATTGAGATCCGCCGTGGTCACCCCTGACTTAGCGGCATCTCGGCAGGCTAGCAATGCACGACCGACGATCTCGCCGGCCGCTTGCATCGCATCCAGCTCTCCCTCGGTGCGGGCAGGAACTACTTTACGGCGGCGTCGAAAACTCATCACGCTGGTTGAGTCTACTCTGACTCAGAAAATAGCCACCGGCTAGCCGCATCCCACCACCTACGAAGGCACCGCTACCTCAGCCAGCACTTTGCTTCATGCATTTTTGCATCGCGTTGCATGGGAATTTTTATGGATGTTCATTCGTGACAGTTAATCCGCAATCGGATTGCTACCACTTCCGAGCAATTTACACCCAAAGATGAGCTGCCCTACGATAACTGGCATGCATTCACTGTTGAAGTCCACGCAGATTGCTGGCGTTGTTATTGCTGCCAGCTCGCTTTTCCTGATTGGCGCATGCTCAAGCAACCCCGAACCGTCGCCAGCGCCGACTGTCCCTTCCACTTCCCCTGCCTCGGAATCGCCGGAGGCCCCTGGAAGCAGCTCGGGTTTCATGGGCACCTCTGCACTGCCTGAGTCAATCCAAAACTTCACACCTGATTCAATTAAGGAGGCGATTGGCAGCTGCGTCGAGTCGGATGACTCTAAACCCGTCATTTTTGGCAGCGAGAGCGTACATGGCTTCACCTGCGTAATGGCAGTTGGCGACGGTGGCACCGCAATGCTCAGTACGGCCGAGGACCCGGCCACTGTCGAGCGCATTAACGAAAAGGCTGAGTCCGTCGAAAACTACGCGCCATACGAGCTACCCGGCAAGCACGCATTCAGCGGCATCAACAAGGGGTCCCCTTTCGTTATGGTCATCGATGAGGATAACCGCATCTACCAAGAGTTCGTTTTCGCGAATATTGGCGCCGAGGCCGCACAGCCGCTTATCGACGAGATCATTCAGGACTTCCAGTAGCCCTCACTATCGGCTGCCCCCCGCCCCACCCCAGCCACACACAAAAGCCGCCCTTCCAAACCTCAACGGTTCGAAAGGGCGGCTTCAACAACCATCTACAACCGGCAAACCCATCGGCCCCAGCCAGCGAAAAAGCTAGAGCGTCTAGTTACCCGGTGTGCCAGGAGCCTAGTTCAGCTTCTCCAGCTCAGCCATCGTGCGCTCGTTAATCTCCTCAACGGATCCCTCAGCGGCAATCTTGATGATCTTCTCCGAGTAGTAATCCAGCAAAGGAGCGGTCTCATTGGTGTACACATGCATGCGGTTGCGGATGACCTCTTCAGTGTCGTCTGCGCGACCACGGGCCAGCATGCGCTCGACGACGACATCCTCAGAAACGTCGAACTGTACGACCGCATCCAGCTCAGTGCCGAGGTTGGACAGCAGACGCTTCAGCTCTTCTGCCTGACCAACAGTGCGTGGGAAGCCATCCAACAGGAACCCCTTGGCAGCGTCGTCCTCATTCAGACGGGACTCGACCATACGCACAGTCACGTCGTCCGGAACAAGGTTGCCGGCGTCGATGTAGGACTTCGCCTCAATGCCGAGCGGAGTGCCTTCACCGATGTTTGCGCGAAACAGGTCACCGGTGGAGATGTGCGGGACACCGAGCTTCTCCGAGAGGATAGCTGCCTGAGTGCCCTTGCCTGCACCGGGAGGACCTACAAGTACGAGTCGCATTACTTCAAGAACCCTTCGTAGTTACGTTGCATCATTTGGCTTTCAACCTGCTTGACCGTCGTCAGCGCAACACTGACCAGAATCAGCAGGGCTGTACCTCCAAACATACCGCCTGTACCGGAGTTCGCGTCGCCAAGCCCCATATCAAGAGCGACATTTGGCAGAACAGCAATCAGCGCCAGGTACAGCGAGCCGACAGTCAGCAGGCGAATCAGGACGTAGGACAGGTATTCAGCAGTCGGACGTCCCGGGCGGAAGCCCGGAATGAATCCACCGTATTTCTTCATGTTCTCCGCCTGCTCGTGCGGGTCGTACTGCACGGAGGTGTAGAAGAAGGAGAAGAAGATGATCATCAGGAAGAACAGCAGAATGTACTGCCAACTGGACGGCGCCAGCAGGTACTGAATGACATTGCGCTGCCACCAGTTGTCCATGTTCGGATTCGACTGACCGGACTGAACAATCTGGGTAATCAGAACCGGCACGTAAATCAGAGAGGACGCGAAGATGACAGGGATAACACCGGCCTGGTTCACCTTCAGCGGCAGGTAGGTGGAAGATCCGCCGTACTGGCGACGACCAACCATGCGCTTTGCGTACTGCACCGGAATACGGCGCTGTCCCTGCTCAATGAAAATAACGCCGATGATGAGAATCAGCACGGCAACAATCACGGTGGCGAACACGACACCGGTGGTGGAGCGCAGAATGTTCGCTCCCTGCGCCGGCATACCAGCGGCGATACCGGAGAAAATCAGCAGCGACATACCGTTGCCGACGCCTCGGTCAGTGATGAGCTCACCCATCCACATGACCAGCACGGCACCGGAGGTCATCACAACGACCATCACCACGAGGTCAAAGACACCCGCATCCTTAACCAGCAGCGACTGCGAGCCACCCAGCAGGGCACCTCGGTCTGCCATGGCCACAATGCCTGCAGACTGCAGCAACGCCAACGCCACTGTGAGGTAGCGGGTGTACTGGGTCATCTTTGTCTGACCCGACTGCCCTTCCTTCTTCAACTGCTCGAAGTGTGGAATCACCACCGTGAGCAGCTGGACGATAATCGAGGCCGTAATGTACGGCATAATGCCGATGCCGAAAATCGCCATCTGCAGCAGAGCGCCACCTGAGAACAGGTTAATCAGCGAGTAAACGCTGGACTGATCTTTCGAAATCTGCTCGAGCTGCGCGTTGACCAACTGGTAGTCGATACCAGGGGTTGGAATCTGCGAGCCGATTCGGTACAGAATGATCATCGTCAGAGTGAAGAAGATCTTCTTACGCAAATCGGGATCGCGCAACGCCGCAATGAGACCGGAAGCCACGTGCATCCTCCCGAGGTCAAGAAATCCGCTTCTCCCACGCTTTTCCCGAAAGACTTACCCGCTTATCCGCCAGTAGTCTCCCGTTTTAGTTAAGCAACGCGGATGACGTATTCCTCAAACCTTTAATTGACAGTATTTGACGTAGTGAGTCTACCAGCGTTTCTCCACATCGTCGCAATACACCTCCATATCACCGTTAGTACAGCGCCCCGCCAATCACCTCTTTTCGCTTGACGACGATCCCAGCGCCCCCTCCCCTCTGAGCCCACGCCCCCTCACTGTGCCTCACCCAATTTTCCCAGACAAAACTTGAACAGTGTTAAAGTTTTGCTCTGTGAGTACCTACAGCATCCGCATGCGATCCAGCGCCGATGGCTGCCATATCTCTGGCGCTGAGCGTCTTGCACCGGCCGTCGAACTACCTCAGCTGGCTTCTGCAATGACTAGCCGTGCACTTCACCACGACAAGGGTCGAGCCGACACAATTCACATCACTGTGGACAAGGTTGAAGAGTCGACTATCGGCACCGTGTCCGCGTTGACTCCCTTTCTAGAGTCGAACCCCAGCCCTGAGGACGCACGCAATCTCATTGCTCAACGCCTACACGCTGCAGGCATACAAGCAGCCGACATCGCCGTCGAAATGGCCTATTCACTCACAGGTCTCCGCGGTGCCGCTCTCATCGATGCCTCCTCCGGTGAACGGCTCGACCCAAATCCTGCCCGTGGTGTACGGGTTTCCACTTTTGATGCCATCTCGCACCCCAGTAAGGACTGCACCAAGGATCATTTTCACGAGGCGCTCATCCTCGCATCTAAGGTTCACAGCGCCCCGGGTATCGTCGCAGAAATCTGCCTCTCCGATGACCCCTTTTACACGCGGGGATATCTGGCGCTGGACGGAATCTTTCACCGTATCCCCAATATCAAGGACCACGGCAGCACTCTTGGTACTCGCATCTTCATCGTTGAACCCGGCACCGATATCCCCGAGCTAATCGATTACCTGGAGAACGCGCCGGTCTACGTCGAGCTCCCAGCTGACGCCAGTTCCTCGCCGGACGTGACCGCCCCCAACAGCGACCTCTCAGCAATCGCCGCCCAAAGGAACTCGGCCTGGGCCGCTGAAGGGCTTGCCCGCACACTGCGCACTTTCGAAACCGGACAACTGCCACACAGCCGAATTGACGGAACCGACTATCTACTGTTTTCTTCTTCGGACTACCTCGGCCTGTCCACGCACCCTGAACTCATCTCAGCTGCCACCGAGGCAATTGGACATTTCGGCACCGGGTCCGGCGGCTCTCGCCTGACCACCGGCACTAGCATCCACAGCGCACTTGAGAATGAACTGGCGCAGTTCTTCGGTTTCGACGATGCCGTTCTCTTTGCGACTGGCTACCAGGCGAACCACTCAACCATCGCTGCCATCGCCACCGCCGACGTGGAAATCTTCTCCGACGCCGCCAACCATGCTTCCATCATCGACGGGTGCCGCAATGCCCGAGCTAACGTCACGGTCTTTCCACATGCTGACTACCAGGCACTCGACCGTCTCCTCGCAGCATCGAGCGCCCGCCACAAGCTTGTCATCTCCGACTCCGTGTTCTCTATGTCAGGCGAGGTCATCGACGGCCCCGCACTCGAGCGCACCTGTCGCCGTCACAACGCATGGTTGATGCTTGACGACGCCCACGGCGTCGGCGTTATCGGAGAGCAAGGCCGTGGCACCGCAGCGCACCTGGGCATTCACCCGGACATTGTGGTCGGCACCGCGAGCAAGGCTCTCGGTGTCGAAGGAGGATACGTTCTCTGCTCCGCACCAGTTGGCGACCTGCTACGCAATCAAGCCCGTAGCTTCGTGTACTCAACGTCGATGAACCCCGGTTCCGTCGCAGCTATCCGCGCCGCGTTGAAGCAGTTGGAGGCTGGGGACGTCGTCAAGCGATTGCAGCGTAATATTGCGCGCGTCCGCTCCCTGGTTGACGCACAGTCAGACCCCGCATCTGCAATCATCCCACTGCCCGTTGGCGACGAGGCCGAAGCGATGGACGCCTCAGCACGGTTGGCGGAGCTAGGCGTGTACATACCTGCGATTCGCTACCCGACGGTTCCCCGTGGTGAGGCAATGTTGCGATTGACCATTACCGCGCTCCATACGGACGCTGACATCGACCGACTGGAGCAGGCTCTGCGCCACACCGGCCTGCTGTAAGCGGGCGGTTTGCGCTGCCCTCCCCTCCCCTTTCCTCCCCCTCAATACAAAAAGAGCTCTTAACCACTTGGGTTAAGAGCTCTTTTGTTAAAGCTTAAATGCTTTAGGCCTCAGTGACAGAGCCGCCTGCAGCCTCGATCTTGGACTTTGCGGAGCCCGAGAACTTGGTTGCGGTGACGTTGACGGAGACGTTGATGTCGCCGTCGCCGAGGACCTTCACCGGCTGGTTAGCGCGGACAGCGCCCTTTGCAACCAGGTCGGCGATGGTGACGTCGCCACCGTTCGGGAACAGACGCTCCAGATCCGAAACGTTGACCACCTGGAAGGTGACCTTCGCCGGGTTCTTGAAGCCCTTCAACTTCGGCAGACGCATGTGAAGTGGCATCTGGCCACCCTCGAATGCTGCCGAAACCTGCTTGCGGGCCTTGGTGCCCTTGGTGCCGCGACCAGCGGTCTTACCCTTGGAAGCCTCACCACGGCCGACGCGAGTCTTCTTCTTCTTAGCACCCGGAGCCGGGGCCAAGTCGTGGAGCTTAATTGGTTCGCTCATGGTTTACCTACTCCCCCGCTACTTCTTCAACCTCGACCAGGTGACGCACAACGTTCACGAGACCGCGCACAGCCGGAGTATCCGGGCGAACGGCGGAATCGTTGATGCGCTTCAGGCCGAGGGTGCGCAGCGAATCCTTCTGGTTCTGCTTGGTACCAGCGGTACCACGGACCTGGGTAATCTTCAGTGCCATGGAAATCACGCTCCCTGACCTGCGCGTGCGCGCAGCATACGTGCTGGGGTGACCTCTTCGAGGGACTTGCCACGACGTGCGGCGACCTCTTCAGGGCGAACCAGCTGCTTGAGGGCATCAACGGTTGCGTGAACAACGTTGATGGAGTTGTTGGTACCCAGCGACTTGGACAGAACATCCTGAACACCGGCGCACTCGAGAACCGGGCGGACAGCGCCGCCGGCAATCAGACCGGTACCCGGAGCAGCCGGGCGCAGCAGGACGATGCCAGCAGCGGTCTCACCCTGAACCGGGTGGGTAATGGTGCCAGCAATCATCGGGACGCGGAAGAAGTTCTTACGAGCCTCTTCAGCACCCTTCTGGATAGCTGCCGGTACTTCCTTGGCCTTGCCGTAGCCGACGCCGACCATGCCCTCGCCGTCACCGACGATGACCAGAGCGGTGAAGCTGAAGCGACGACCACCCTTGACGACTTTGGAAACTCGGTTGATAGTTACTACGCGCTCGATGTACTGCGAACGCTCGTCCTGCTGGCGACGGTCGTTACCGCGGCCACCACGACGGTTGTTGTTCTTGTTGTCAGCGGAGTTACGTCCGCCTTCGCGCTTATCGCGTTCCGACATCACGCATTCCTTCCGTTGGACTTGTAAGTGCGCATTAGAACTTCAGACCACCTTCACGGGCAGCCTCGGCCAGAGCAGCAACGCGGCCGTGGTACTGGTAGCCACCGCGGTCGAAAACGACCTTCTCGATGCCAGCATCCTTAGCGCGAGCAGCAATCAACTCGCCGACCTTGGCGCTCTTGGCCTTCTTGTCGCCCTCGAAGCCACGGAGATCTGCGTCCAGAGTGGAAGCAGCTGCCAGGGTACGACCGATAGAATCGTCGATAACCTGAGCGGTGATGTGGCGGGAAGAGCGGTGCACGACGAGGCGCGGTGCCTCGGAGGTGCCGCGGACGTTCTTGCGCAAGCGTGCGTGACGGCGGGCGCGGGCGACACGACGACGAGTCGAGATGTCCTTGCCTACCGGGAGGCGCTTTTCGTTGGTGTTGCTCATTACTTACCCGTCTTTCCGATCTTGCGACGGATCTGCTCGCCATCGTAACGAATGCCCTTGCCCTTGTAAGGATCATCCTTACGCAGACGACGGATGTTAGCTGCGAGCTGTCCGACCTGCTGCTTATCAATACCTGTGATCGACAGCTTGGTGGTGCCGTCGACATCGAAGGTGATACCTTCCGGTGCTTCGATCAGGACTGGGTGCGAGTAGCCCAGGGAGAACTCGAGGTCCTTGCCCTTCTTGGCGACACGGTAACCGACACCGAAGATTTCCATCTTGATGGTGTAGCCCTCGGTCACACCGACAACCATATTGTTAATCAGCGAACGGGACAGACCGTGCAGGGAGCGGCTCTTGCGGTGGTCATCCGGGCGGTTGACCACAATCTCATTGTCCTTCAGCTCAACGGTAATTGGAGCCGGGATAGAGACAGACAGCTCGCCCTTCGGGCCCTTGACGGAAACGTCCTGGCCGTTGACCTGTGCAGTAACATTTGCCGGGACAACGACAGGGTTCTTACCAATACGAGACATTGTGTAGTTCCCCCTTTACCAGACGTAAGCGAGGACTTCCCCGCCAACCTTCTTCTCGTAAGCCTGACGGTCAGTCAGCAGGCCCTGAGACGTGGAGATGATAGCCACGCCCAGGCCACCGAGGACCTTCGGCAGGTTAGTGGACTTTGCGTAAACACGCAGACCCGGCTTGGAGACGCGACGCACGCCAGCGATTGAACGCTCGCGGGACGGGCCGTACTTCAGGTTCAGGGTCAGGGTCTTGCCGACCTTGGCATCCTCGACTGCGTAGTCCGCAATGTAACCCTCAGACTTGAGGATCTCGGCGATGTTAGCCTTCAGCTTGGACGACGGCATCGAGACAGAGTCGTGGTACGCGTTGTTAGCGTTGCGCACGCGCGACAGCATGTCGGCGATTGGGTCAGTCATGGTCATGGTTAGTGACCGCTTCCTTTCTCGCTGCGGTTCCTTCCCACCTCGTGGCTAACTCCAATGACCGCACAAACAGCAACTGTCACACGGCAAAAGCTTAAGATGGAGCGACTACCAATATCGTGATTCCGGCGATTTAAGGGCTACTGTTCGCCAACTCGGTTCAATAGCCGAGTCAGCTCGCCACCCAGGTGACGCCAGAGACGATGCGAGGCGAGGGGCCTACAGCAAAGTTCTTACATTTTTACTGCCGCACCTCTTGCAGAGGGCAGACCTGGTGATACTAACAAATACCGACCGAAATGCAAAAACGCCGCAGACGGACATTAGTCCGCTCGCGGCGTGAGGCCCCACCAATTATCAGTGGAACTCAATTCCTAGCCGACATGGTGCCGGCTGGAGAAAATTAGTAGAGCTGGTCGGCGATGATGTTACCCATAGCCTTTTCGCCAGCCACCGTCGGGTGATTGGTCATCGGGCCCATCACCGGATCTGCGAAACCGGCGACGAAGCGCTCATCCGGGTTCGGGTTGCAGGTACCGTGGCCGAGGGTTGCCTCGTAGACGTCAATGAAGCCGGCACCTACGTGCTGAGATGCGGAGCGAATGCTGTCACGGAATGCACCCTGAACCTCGCTGGCACCCGGTGCCGGGATCGGGAAGGTCTGGTTCGGGGTGTTCACCAGGCACAGCTGGTCATCAGTGGCGTACTCAGGGTACGAAGCCAGGACGACCTGAGCGCCCGGAGCAACCTGGTGGACGCGGTCAGTGAACTGACGCAGCGTCTGCTTAAACAGCGACGGAGCCTTGGGGTCCGGCTTTGCGACAAGCTCGCCTGCCACGTCAACCCACTGGACCCAGTCCATGCCGCCGTACATCAGGACAACCTTCTCAGTGCCCTCTCCGATGTCGCCGTACTGGATGGAAGCTTCCAGGTATGCGAGGAGCTGACCCGGGAAGCCGCCAAGACCGTTACAGGACCAGTCACCCAGGGACTTGTTCAGCTTCGTAGCTGCGATCTTCGGCCAGTTTTCCATGTCGGTAGCGCAGTTAGCGACCAGTGCGTTCTGTCCCGGCGCCAGGCCACGCGGGCCGCCCTTACCGGCATTAGCGGTGAAGGAGTCACCGAAGGTAACGATTTGCTTGACGCCCTTCGGGCCGGTGTCGCCGATACCCGGAATCGGAATGTTCGGCATTTCCGGCAGTGCCGGCTGTGCGTTGGCAGCACCTGCACCCAAGCTCAGACCCAGAGCCGCAACAGTTGCAATAGCAGCCGAGCGGACGGCCACGGAGAAGTTCTTCATGTAGTTAATCCCTTTGCGTTTTAACTTAAGAACCGCTCTGTGTAGAACCACTGGCTCAATCACACAGAAGCTGAAGTCACTTAAGTCTTGCCCAAATTGATAACGACCACAATGCATTTTGGCGGCCGTCACTATGACGAATGGCAGTTTACAACGAAATCATCACAAACGCCTAACTTTCAACTGAGAAACCTTGTGGCTTTACTAATTTCCAACCCCCAAAAAGGGTCAACTTTCCCACCAGCAACACTGGTAACTTTTACGCAGGCCCCGCACAGCGACCTCACTCCCCCACGAACATAAGCAGTTAACAGAGCAGCAAAAAGCCCCGGAGGCCAAGCGGCATCCGGGGCTTCAGGCAAAAGCTACCGAAGAGGCAAAACTACTTCTTGAACGGGAAGCCCAGCTCGCGCAGCAGCGCGCGGCCTTCCTCGTTGTTGGTAGCGGTGGTCACGACGGTGATGTCCATACCGCGCGGGCGGTCGATCTTGTCAACGTCGATCTCGTAGAACATGGTCTGCTCAGACAGGCCGAAGGTGTAGTTACCGTGACCATCGAACTGCTGATCAGACAGACCGCGGAAGTCGCGGATTCGCGGCAGAGCCACGGTCAGCAGACGATCCAGGAACTCCCACATACGGTCGCCACGCAGGGTGACGCGAGCGCCGATGGCATCGCCTTCACGGAGCTTGAAGTTAGCGATCGACTTGCGAGCACGACGGGTCTCCGGCTTCTGACCGGTAATCAGAGTCAGGTCGTTGATAGCACCGTTGATCTGCTTCTTGTCCTGAGCAGCAGCGCCGACGCCCATGTTGACGACGACCTTGGTGACGCCCGGAATCTGCATGACGTTCTCGTAGGAGAACTCTTCCTGCATCTTGCCGCGAATCTCATCGCGGTAACGGGCCTTCAGACGAGGGGTGTAATTTTCGCTCATGCTTAGATGTCCTTCCCGGTACGGCGGGAGATGCGAACCTTCTTGCCGTCCTCATCGAAGCGGTAACCGACGCGAGTCGGGGTACCATCTTCGTCGACCAGCATGACGTTCGACACGTGAATCGGAGCTTCCTGAGTGACAATGCCACCCGAGGAAGCGCCGCGCTCCGCAGCGGAGTTTGCAACGTGCTTCTTGATACGGTTAACGCCCTCGACCAGGACCTTGTCGCGCTTCGGGTAGGCCTCGATGACCTTGCCCTGAGCACCCTTGTCCGGACCGGAGATAACCAGCACGGTATCGCCCTTACGGATCTTCACTTAAATCACCTCCGGTGCGAGCGAGACAATCTTCATGAACTTCTTGTCACGCAGCTCACGCGCGACCGGGCCGAAAATACGGGTGCCCTTTGGCTCGCCGTCGGCCTTGATGATGACAGCTGCATTCTCGTCGAACGAAATGTAGGAGCCGTCCGGACGACGGGTCTCCTTCTTCGCACGGACGATGACTGCCTTAACAATTTCGCCTGCCTTGACGTTGCCGCCCGGAGTAGCTTCCTTGACAGTTGCGACAATGGTGTCGCCAATGCCAGCGAAGCGTCGGGTCGAGCCACCGAGAACGCGGATGCACAGAATTTCACGTGCACCAGTGTTGTCGGCAACGCGCAGACGGGATTCCTGCTGAATCACTGCGTTTCTCCTGACCTGGTTGCATTGTGCGTCAGATTTCCGTCCTAAACGCACGCGGTCTTTATGTCTTGCGTTTACGCTTTACGACGGAAGCACCTGCTAGAGGTAGCTTTCCTATCGCTTTGACCTCGTGCTTACTACGGTTCTAGACCGTTGAGAGCAGCACGCAGTCGCTTCGCGCAACCTGTGTATTATGGCACGTTCGTGCGGGACAACAAAATCCCTTAGTTTCATGCCCCCAACATGGTTTATGCCTTGTGCGGCAACCCTATACTAAGACAGTGACAAATCAACATTCCGGGAGCGCTCAGACACAGCCAGCACAGACGCTGCCGGTATCGCTACTTGCCGGCTTGGCCTTATTATCCGCCGCCGCCCCGTTCGGCGCAGATACATATCTGGCATCCTTCGTGGAGATTGCACGCGAGTTCTCCACGACCGAGTCGATGGTTCAGCTCACGCTGACAACCTTCATGATTGGCATGGCTGCTGGACAGCTCGTCATTGGCGCCCTTTCCGATAGTTTGGGCCGCAAGAAGCTGCTTCTCATTGCGACTTTGGTGTTCTTGGGCTCGTCAATCCTCTGTGCAGTAGCACCGAATATTGGCACGCTTATTGCAATGCGCCTGTTCCAGGGGTTAGCTGGTGGCTCCACAGTTGTTCTGGCTCGTTCTGTAGTACCAGACCTCTTGACGGGCAAGGCATCAGCGAGAGCTTTCTCCACGCTGATGGGCATTTCCTCCATCGCCCCGGCAATCGCTCCCCTTGTGGGCGGTTTTCTAGGCCCCACATTCGGCTGGCGCAGCGTGTTCTGGTTTCTCGCAGCCATCAACGTCGCGATGGTCGCGATTGTGATCCTGATGGTTCCGGAAACCCTGCCGCCTGAGCGACGCTCCACAGGCGCTCTGCGCAATCTCCTGCCCAATATTGGCAGGCTGCTGCGGCGGCCAGTATTTGTCGGCTACTTGTTGGCTTTCGCTGGTGGCTTCTCGGTGATGCTTTCCTATATCGCTGCGTCACCCTTTATCTTCCAGGAGCTGCTGGGGCTAACCCCTACTCAGTTTTCTCTCGTGTTCGCATCCAATGCAGCGATGTTGACATTTGTGTCAGTCCTCAACGGAAAGATGATCAACCGGCTTCATCCCCGCAAAGGCATTTTAGTTGCCCTTACGGTCATGCTCGTGACGTCGATAGGCCTGATTATTAATGCCCTCGTCGGGATTACCTTCTTCACTACTTGGCTGTTGCTGTTCATTACGGTACCGATGATGCCGCTAATCTTCGCCAATGCCACGGCACTCGGAATTGAGGAGGTTCGAGATATCGGAATTGGCTCAGGTTCCGGTCTCATGGGCTTCACACAGTTCCTCGCGGCCGCCACGGTTTCCCCGTTGGTGGGGCTTGGTTCCAATCTGCCCCTCTCGATGGCTATTTCGATGTTGACCTGTGCATTGATTGCGCTGACCGCGGTGTTGACATTGACGCGCGCCGGCCTCCACAAACGCTCACACCGACTGACATAAGAGCCCTGCTCAAGAAACTCGGCACTCTAAGACTCCGGCGAAGCTCAAAAACTAGTCAACATAGCTGGTCTTCGTCTGGTTCAACCAGGCGTAGACCGCGCCGATTCCCAGGCCACCACCTACGAAGTTGCCCAGCCACACGGCCACCCAGTTAACAGTTATGTGCAGACCATCGAAGCCTACAGGATGCGGATCAGCGAAAAAGGCCAAGGAAAACAACGAGAAGTTCGCAATCACGTGCTCGAGTCCGAGCCCGACGAACACTGCAATGATCGGCAGAATCACAGCGAACTTCGAAATGATTTCTTTGGCTTGTAGCGCACCTAAGACAGCCATGTTGACCACGAAATTCGCACCCATGGCCTCTACGAAAGCGCCGAAGAACGGCTTGGCCAGCTTCCCCTCAGTCAAGGTGGAAATCAGATGTGTGTCATCAATCCCACCGAGCTTGGCGCTCTGGCTGAGCACCAGCGCCACAATCGCCGCACCGATGAAGTTGTAGAACGTAGCGACGGCCACCATTCGAAAGGCAACTCCCCACGCCATGCGTCCGCGTGCGGCGGACCAGGACACAAACATCATGCTGCCGGTCGCAAGCTCTGCACCGAGCACCACAATGGCGAACAGTCCAACCCCGAATAGGCACGCAAAAACCAGTCCCCCAGTCCCCGGCGCGACGCCCTCTGCTACTTGCCCGGCCACCGCAGCAAATGCCGTCCCGAGCGTCAGGTACATACCCGCCAGGACCGCTCGCACGGCAAATCGTCCGTAGTCCTGCGTCAACAGTTCCTGTTTCTTGTCGCCAGCCGTATCCAGCGTTTCGTATAGCATCACCGCCGAAGCCTTTCCCTGCGTGCCGTTAATTGCAGTTATTCGCATAAAAGAATAACGACAGGCTGACGCGGAATCGCAACCGCTTTACGACGGTCACAGCGCCCTACCCCTCCTTAGGCGCTGCAACCAGGAACTGCGATTCACCGTCGAAGAGAGGCAGATTTACTTCTTCTCTGCGGTAACAGCAGGTTTCGCAGCAGTTTCTGACTTCGGCTCGTCCTTCATGGTTGAGGCAATGGCCGAGGCACCCATGCCGATGTAAAACGGCCAGCGCAAACGTAGGTTCACACCGAAGATGGCTGGCTCGGTAATTCCGAATAGTGCCGACATACCGGAGGCGCCTGCCAAACCCTTGAGCTTCTCGCTCTTGGCCAGGAAGTACACCGCCAGTGCGGCACCACCTTGAGCGATATTGGCCATCGATGCCGTCGCGAAAATGAACGAGCCTCCCTGATCCCACAGCATGTACTCGATTGGAGGGAAGGACTGGTGCAGACCAGTGATGACAATTGGCGAGTAGACCAAGCCGAACAAGAAGCCACCCACAGGTCCCGCGAATTCGTACAGATTTGCAAGACCAATACCCAGCCATTCACCTGCAGTGCGCAGTACTGGACCAATGGCGGCAAAGGTGATGAAACCAGTGATGAGCAACGTCAACAGTGGTGTCAGCATGAAGTCGACAGTGCCCTTGAGACGCTTATGGAAGAACTTCTCAATCGTTGCGAGAATCCATGAGATAACCAGAATCGGCAAGATGAATCCCACCCTCTGGGCCGGAGGGAGCAAGCGCACGGACCCGATTCTGCGACGGAATGCGGCGCCCGTCTACCTTCAGGTTGCCGGTATAGAAGAGCCACACATCATCGCCATCGACGACTGCGCCGCCCGAATAACAACCATGCTTGTCATAGGGCATGTCCGGATACAGCGCATCGGGGTGATGACGCCACCGCTCGGCTGTCGTGAGCGACGCGGACGCATGCCCCCACCCAGTTCTCTTCGGCGCATGTGGAAAGCATGGATCATGCTGGTAGAACACATGCAGTGTCTCGCCGTCCACGAAAAGGCCATTCGGGTCATTCAGTCGGCCCTGTGGCGGTGACAGATGGTAATTCGACCGATAGGTCATACCCCCCCCCGATATTATTGAAGTCATGGCTATTTGTGTTTGCGGCGAAGGTCTGGTTGACCTCGTTCCGGTATCTCCTGGCAGCCTCAATAACCACGTGCCGGCGCTAGGCGGAGGCCCCTACAACGTCGCGGTTACGGCCTCTCGCCTCGGTGCGGATGTTATTTTCCAGTCCCGCCTGTCCACGGATGGTTTCGGAAATGAGCTGGTCAAGCACTTGGAAAACGAAGGGGTCGACACCTCTTACGTTCAGCGTGGCCCAGAGCCGACCATTCTGGCGGTAACCACCATCCACGACGATCGCTCTGCAACGTACACCTTTTACACCGACGGCACGGCCACCCCGTTGGTGGAGCCGAAGCACATCGATGCGAATATCGCATGCTTCGGCACCCTGTCACTGGCGCTAGAACCAGGTGCCAGCCGGTACGCGGAATTGCTCAAACAGTTCGCGGCCAATGGCACCCTGGTCGCTTTGGATCCAAATATTCGCCCCATTTACGCAACGGATGCACACCGCGAATTCCTCATGAGCTTGCTCCCCTACGTCAATTTGTTGAAGCTCTCGGACGAGGAAGTCGAGTTCCTTGGCGAAGAGGCGCTGACTAAAGTTCCGGCCGCCGTCATCACCCGAGGTGGCGATGGGCTCACTTTGCTTGCCGACGGAAACCGCATCGATGTCCCAGCCGTCAACGCGAATGTCGTTGACACCATCGGTGCTGGGGACACAATTATGGGCGCACTTTTGGCGCAAATTGAGGAACGAGGTCTGACGGCAGCTGACCTGACTTCCGTATCACCAGATCAGTGGCGCGAGATTCTGCACTATGCGGCCGCCGCGGCTGCCATCACTGTGTCCCGCAAGGGAGCGCAGCCGCCGACGAAAACCGAAGTCGAAGAACTCCTGGCTAAAGATTCCTAGTCCGCGCTGCTTAGCCCGCTCTATTTAGCTCGCTCAAGCACTGCAACCAGGAACTGAGACTCTTTGTCAAAGGGACGAAGATCCCACGTGGAATAACGCTGAATCACGGTGAGCCCAGCCTCCTGCGCAGTGGTTTCAAAATCGGCAAAGTCCCAACCACGGCCAGCGCCGAAGCCGATAATGGCACGACCGCTCTCCGGATTCAGCACCTCCGCGAAGCCCTGCAGTACCTTCGCGCGGTCTTCTGCCGCTACGAAAGTCAGCACATTGCCGGGGCAAATGATGACGTCGAAGGCGGATGCCGTGTCATCGTGGGGTGTGTTCTCCAGCCCGTCGTCAAGCACATGCGGCAATTGCGCCAAGTCCCCTACCAACCACGTCGCATCCGGGAACTGTCGCTTTGCCTCGTCGATGAGATAGGGGTCGACATCGACACCGACGACTCGATGACTAGCCTTCGCCAGGTAACCGCCGACGCGCCCCTGCCCACAGCCGGCATCCAGGATTCGAGCGTGGCGTGGCGCCATTGCATCCACCAACCGCGCCTCGCCGTCAATATCGCGGCCCTCGCGCACGAATCCCCGCCAGCGGTTGGCGTAGCGGCGGGAATGCTGCGGATCGGCGGCGATAATTTCTTTCCAAGTGCGGTGATTGTGGGTGCCATTGCTCATGGCCACCATTATGGCGCAGTTGGTCTCTTTTCTATACCGCCGACGTCCCCTGCGCGACGGGACTAGATTCCCAATACTGACTTAGCGATCAGGAAGTAGATGATCAGACCGGAGGCATCGACGAGAGTTGTAATGAACGGGTTAGCGAAGACGGCTGGGTCAATGCCGAACTTCTTACCAATCAGCGGCATGATGCCACCGACAGTTGCCGCGAGAGTACAAATACCCAGCAGCGTCAGGCCAATCACTAGGCCAATGTCCCAGCCGTAAACCAAGCCAGCCAATAGCAGGCCGAGAGTACCAAGCAATAAACCGAGGAAGGCACCGACTCTCACCTCGCGGAGAATGACTTTGAATATATCGCGGGGTTGGACATCCCCCAGCGCCAACGCACGCGTAATCGTGGTTGCTGCCTGGTTACCGGTATTGCCACCTGTACCGATCAGCAGCGGCACGAATACCGAGAGAACCACCATCTGAGAAAGAGTCTCTTCGAAAGTTTCCAGGACTTGCACGGTCAATGTCGCACCGATAGCAAGCACGAGCAGCCACACCACACGAGAGCGAACAATCTCGAAAATGGGCGTCGCGAGATAGGGCAAGCGCAGAGGCTCAGAACCGGAAATACGAGCTTGGTCCTCGGAGTCTGCCTCTTCCAGAATCCGGAGGGCGTCGTCCACCGTGAGCAGACCGATAACACGCCGCTCGCTGTCGACAATCGGCAGAGCTAGGCGCTTACGATCAGCGCACATGCGGGCTACCTTCTCTTCGAGTTCGGTAGCTTCTGCGTAATCAGCCTTCCGCAAGATAGCCGCAACATGGATATCACTGCTGGCGCGCATCAGTTCACGAAGGCTAACCACGCCCACCAGCCGACGGTTCCGGTTCGACACCGGCAGCGTGTAGATGGATTCGGCATCATCCAGATGCTTGTAGACGGTCTCCAGAGCCTCCCCCACCGTCATATCGTCGTGAAGCGACACCAGCTCCGGGCTCATCCGACGCCCAATGGAACCGTCGGGGTAGCCGAGGACGATGTTGGTTAGCTCTCGCTCATCATCCGGCAGATCGGCAAGCAGTTTTGCAGCGACAGACGCAGGAAGCTCGTCGAGCAGCTCTGCTCGATCGTCCGGTTCCATCTCCGCGAAAACTGCGGTGACTTCAGGATCACGGAGGCTGTCAATCAGGTGCGCCTGCAGAGCCGAGTTCAGCTCATCGAAGGTTTCAACCGCCGTGTCTTTCGGCAGTGTGCGGTAGAACAGCGCACGTTCCCCATGGCTGAGGCGGCGCATCTTTCGAGCGGCAGCCTTGGGTTCAATATCAGTTAAGAGCCGCGACAGCGTAGCCACGTCATGTGAGCGAAGCGCGGACTCAAGATCTCGATCATCAATCCTGGTCACGTCAGTAGTCACCGGACTTCTCCCCTCACAAAGCACAAATCCTGGCCAATGCTATCAGAGATAAAAACCCATCAAACCTGGACTGAGCGGACTAGAAATACAAAGGAACATGGCTTTCTAAAAAAACAAAACCCCGCCACAGAAAACACTTTCGTGTTTCCCGCGGCGGGGTTCTCGTCGTAAAGCCCAAGCTGATTGCTCAGCTGACGGGTCTTACTTAGCCTTCTCGATGATCTCGATCAGGCGGTAGTGCTTGTCCTTGGAGAGCGGACGGCACTCTTCGATGCGGACGCGGTCGCCCACGCCAGCCTCTTCGTTTTCGTCGTGCGCCTTGACCTTAGAGTTCGTGCGCATGATCTTGCCGTACAGGGCGTGCTGCTTGCGGTCCTCGAGCTCGACGACGATGGTCTTCTGCATCTTGTCGGACACGACGTAACCGGTGCGCACCTTGCGTGCGCCAGCCTCGGTGGTGTTCATGTTTTCCTCACTCATGCTGCATCACCATCGGTTGGTGCAGCAGACAGGCCGAGCTCGCGCTCACGCATAACGGTGTAAATGCGAGCAATATCCTTGCGGACAGTGCGGAGACGGCGGTTGTTGGTCAACTGACCGGTAGCGCTCTGGAAACGGAGGTTGAACAGCTCCTCCTTAGACTCCTTGAGCTTGGCAACCAGGTCATCGTTATCCAGCGAGCGAAGCTCGTGGGCGGGAATGCCGTTCGACATCAGTACTGATCCTCCTTCCGAACGATTCGGGTCTTAATCGGCAGCTTAGCGCCTGCGCGCTTCAGTGCCTCGACAGCAGTTGCCTCGTCCGGGTAGGACATCTCGAACATGATGCGACCCGGCTTGACGTTTGCAACCCACTTCTCGACCGGGCCCTTACCGGAACCCATACGAACACCCAGTGGCTTCTGGGTCAGCGGACGGTCCGGGAAAATCTGGATCCAGACCTTACCACCACGCTTGACGTGGCGGTTAATAGCAATACGCGCTGCCTCAATCTGACGGTTGGTGATGTAGGCCGGCTCGAGAGCCTGGAGACCGTAGTCACCGAAAGTCACCTTGTTGCCGCCCTTGGACATACCAGAACGGGTCGGGCGGTGCTGGCGACGGAACTTAACGCGCTTCGGGATGAGCATGAATTAGCCCTCCTTCTTCTCAGATGCACGCTGACGACGCTTGCCACCACGACGCGGACGGTCGTTGCCGCGACGCTGGCGGTCGTTGCCGGCGTTGATCTCGGACTCGCGACGGCCACCGATTACGTCACCCTTGTAGATCCACACCTTGACGCCAATGCGGCCGAAGGTGGTGTGAGCCTCGTGGGTGCCGTAGTCGATTTCCGCACGCAGGGTGTGCAGCGGAACGCGACCCTCGTGGTAGCGCTCGGTGCGGCCCATCTCGGCACCGCCGAGACGACCGGAGCAGACAACCTTGATGCCCTTGACGTGCGGCTGACGCATTGCAGACTGGATAGCCTTGCGCATTGCACGACGGAAAGCGACACGGTTGGCGAGCTGCTCAGCGATGGACTGAGCAACCAGCTTCGCATCCGCGTCAATGTTCTTGACCTCGAGGATGTTCAGCTGAACCTGCTTGCCGGTGAGCTTCTCGAGCTGGCCGCGGATGCGGTCAGCCTCGGAGCCACGACGACCGATAACAATGCCCGGGCGTGCGGTGTGGATGTCCACACGCACGCGGTCACGGGTGCGCTCGATAACGACATCGGAGATGCCGGCGCGCTCAAGACCGGTGGACAGCAGATCGCGGATCTTGATGTCCTCGGCCAGGTAGTCAGCGTACTGCTTGTCGGCGTACCAGCGGGACTTCCAGTCGCTGGAAATACCGAGGCGAAGACCGTGTGGATGGATCTTCTGTCCCACTATCGGTCACCTTCCTTCTGGCTCTCGACGACCACGGTGATGTGGCTGGTGCGCTTGCGGACGTGGAAAGCACGGCCCTGCGCACGCGGGCGGAAGCGCTTCATGGTCGGTCCCTCGTTGGCGTAAGCTTCGGAGATGACCAGAGTACGACGGTCCAGGCCGAAGTTGTTCTCAGCGTTTGCAGCTGCAGACGCAACAACCTTGGCGACCGGATCAGCAGCACCCTGCGGAGCGTACTCCAGGATGTTCAATGCCTCGTCGACGGACTTACCGCGAACGGTGTCCAGGACGCGACGTGCCTTCATCGGAGTAACGCGGACGAAGCGCGCAGTTGCGCGTGCAGAAGTAATGTCGTTGCTCATGGCTTATCGACGTCCCTTCTTGTCATCCTTGACGTGACCCTTGAAGGTCTTGGTCGGGGCGAATTCGCCCAGCTTGTGGCCGACCATAGAGTCATCCACGAACACCGGCACGTGCTTGCGACCGTCGTGAACGGCGAAGGTGTGGCCGATGAAATCGGGGAGAATCGTGGAGCGGCGAGACCAGGTCTTAATGACCTGCTTGGTGCCCTTCTCGTTCTGTGCATCGACCTTCGCGAGGAGGTGCTCATCGACGAACGGGCCCTTCTTAAGGCTGCGTGGCATTCTCAGTTCCCTCCTTAGCGCTTCTTATTCTTGTTGGTACGACGGCGACGAACGATCAGCTGGTCGCTCGGACGGTTCGGCTTACGGGTGCGGCCTTCCTTCTGGCCCCACGGGGAAACCGGGTGGCGACCACCGGAGGTCTTACCCTCACCACCACCGTGCGGGTGGTCGACCGGGTTCATGACAACACCGCGGACAGTCGGGCGCCAGCCCTTCCAGCGCATACGGCCGGCCTTGCCCCAACGGATATTGATCTGATCCTGGTTTCCGACCTCACCGACGGTTGCACGGCAACGTGCGTCGACGCGACGGATCTCAGAGGACGGCATACGCAGAACTGCGTACTTGCCTTCCTTACCGAGAAGCTGAATAGAAGCACCAGCAGAACGTGCCAGCTGTGCACCAGCGCCCGGCTTGAGCTCCACGCAGTGAATAGTGGAACCGGTCGGGATGTTGCGCAGCGGCAGGTTGTTACCAACCTTGATGTCGGCATTAGCGCCGGACTCAACGATGGCACCCTGCTTCAGGTTCTTCGGAGCGATGATGTAGCGCTTCTCACCGTCTGCATAGTGCAGCAGTGCGATGTTGGCGGTACGGTTCGGGTCGTACTCGATGTGAGCGACCTTTGCCGGAATGCCGTCCTTGTCATTACGACGGAAGTCGATGACACGGTACTGGCGCTTGTGTCCGCCACCCTTGTGGCGAGTGGTGATGTGACCGTGAACGTTACGGCCACCGGTCTTCGACAGCGGGCGCAGCAGAGACTTCTCAGGAGTCGAGCGAGTAATCTCGCTGAACTCGGAGACGGAGCTCTGGCGGCGACCCGGCGTAGTCGGCTTGTACTTACGAATAGCCATACTTTTGCTCTTCCTTAACTTCCTCGTCGGCTAGCGGCTAAGCTGCCGAACCGCCGAAGATGTCGATGGGATCGCTGCCGGCCGCGAGAGTCACGTAGGCGCGCTTGGTGTTCTTGCGCTTGCCGTAGCCGGTGCGGGAACGCTTGCGCTTGCCCTCACGGTTGAGGGTGTTGACGGAAGCGACCTTGGCACCGAAAATCTCCTGGACCGCGATCTTGATCTGGGTCTTGTTAGCGTCGGTGTGGACCAGGAACGTGTAAACGCCCTGCTCCATGAGTCCGTAGGACTTCTCAGACACTACCGGTGCAACAATGATGTCGCGGGGATCTGCGATGGTAGCCATTACTTCTCCTCCTTACCGGCGGTGCGAGTGATGAAGTCATTGAGTGCCTGAACGGCGAAGATAACGTCATCGGCCTTCAGAACATCGTAGGTGTTCAGCTGATCCTCAGACAGAATGTGGACACCTGGCAGGTTACGAACCGACTTCCACGAGTTGACGTCCTCGCGCGGCAGAACGACGAGCACGTTGCGGCGCTCAGTCAGACGCTCGACGAAAGTACGAGCTGCCTTGGTGGACGGGGTCTGGCCTGGGACCAGTTCCTCGACAACGTGGATGCGGTCGTGGCGAGCACGGTCAGAGAGTGCGCCGCGCAGAGCAGCTGCAATCATCTTCTTCGGGGTGCGCTGGCTGTAGTCGCGCGGCACCGGGCCGTGGACAATGCCACCGCCGGTCCAGTGCGGAGCACGGATCGAACCCTGACGAGCACGACCGGTACCCTTCTGGCGCCACGGCTTGCGGCCACCGCCGCGAACCTCACCGCGGGTCTTGACCTTGTGGGTGCCCTGGCGAGCTGCTGCACGCTGTGCGACAACAACCTGGTGCATCAGGGCGATGGACACCTCCGCGTCGAACACGGAAGCAGGAAGCTCAACCGAACCGTTCACGCCGCCTTCAGCGGTGTGTACGTCTAGCTTGAGGTTGGTCATGCGTGAGCACCACCCTTCGTGGCAGTCTTAACAACCAGCAGGCCGCCGCGTGCACCCGGAACTGCGCCCTTGATGAGCAGCAGGTTCGCGTCAGCGTCAACCTTCTGGATCTTCAGGTTCTGGGTCGTGACCCGGTCGTTACCCATGCGGCCTGCCATGCGCTTGCCCTTGAAGACGCGTCCTGGCGTGGCGCAAGCGCCAATGCCACCAACACGACGGTGAGCAGCCTGGTTACCGTGAGCAGCACCCTGGCCAGCAAAGCCGTGGCGCTTCATACCACCGGCGAAGCCGTGGCCCTTAGAGGTACCAGTGACGTCGACGTACTCAATTTCGCCGAAGATGTCGACACCAACGGACTGGCCGACCTCGTAAGAGGAAGCGTCCGGGGTGCGAATCTCAACGCTGTGGCGACGCGGGGTCACACCGGCCTTCTTGAAGTGGCCGGCCTCCGGCTTGTTGACCTTTCGCGGGTCAATTTCGCCGTATGCAATCTGGACGGCGTCGTAGCCGTCGGTTTCCTTAGTGCGCACCTGAGTCACTACGCACGGCCCAGCCTCAACGACGGTAACCGGAACAACGCGGTTCTCCTCGTCGAAGATCTGAGTCATACCGAGCTTCGTGCCCAGGATGCCCTTGATCTCGTTTTCACTCATTTATCTTGTCTCCGCTACCAAAAGTCCAGGATCACTGAATGTTCACATCGACACTTGCCGGAAGGTCAATGCGCATAAGTGCATCGACGGTCTTCGGCGTTGGATCGAGAATGTCGATCAGACGCTTGTGAGTGCGCATCTCGAAGTGCTCGCGCGAGTCCTTGTACTTGTGCGGCGAACGGATAACGCAGTAAACGTTCTTTTCGGTTGGCAACGGCACCGGGCCAACGACGCGTGCACCCGTACGGGTAACGGTCTCCACGATCTTTCGCGCAGAAGCGTCGATAGCCTCGTGGTCGTAGGCCTTGAGCCTGATGCGGATCTTCTGTCCGGCCACGCTTGTCCTCTCCTCGGTCGGCGCGCCCCAATTAAAGGGGCGTCGACCCTGTCAATGTTTCTCGACGCCGTCAGCAACTATGGCCAGCGCCAGAAATTAAAACTGGGTTGTGCATTACTTCAAAGCGATTTCGTCTTCGATCGTCATGGCAAATTAACTTATGGCCATGACCCGAGCGGACGAATAACGCCTTGCACTCAAATCCCAGTGGAAAACAAGTCCCCCTCGTGGGGCTCTTCATTTGCCTACTGCCGCTGTTAATTTGCCATGCCACCTCCGACCCCCGCGGTCGGGCGTGTCGCCCGTTTTTCTCCGTGAGGCACGATCGGGAAGAAACTTCCCTACGTGGTCATGCTCGCCTTACCATAGGCGCTATGTCCAATTTCGTACTGGTTCCCAGCTGGGCCTGATACAACAATTGGCGCGAACGCCTTTGTTAAAGCAACCTCCGTATTAAAGCACGTCCGGGCTACGAATGTAAAATCACGATTCCAAAGTGCAACGTACATCACACCCATTACGGCACAGTCGGCTTGACGACGGCTATTGCGTCGCCCCCACCCCGTCTAGTGTCGGGTATGTACAGATACAAAAAATCCCGACTTCCGCTTACGCGGAGTCGGGATTCTTCTAAGACTTAAGTTAAAGCACTTCCCCTATGGGGAGAAACCTTACTTAACGATCTTGGTAACGCGGCCAGCGCCGACGGTGCGGCCACCCTCGCGGATAGCGAAGCGCAGGCCCTCGTCCATTGCGACCGGCTGGATCAGCTTGACAGACATGTCAACGTTGTCGCCCGGCATGACCATCTCGACACCTTCCGGCAGGGAAACGACGCCGGTGACGTCGGTGGTGCGGAAGTAGAACTGCGGACGGTAGTTGTCGAAGAACGGGGTGTGACGGCCGCCCTCATCCTTAGACAGGATGTAGACGGAACCCTCGAACTCGGTGTGCGGGGTGTAAGCGCCCGGCTTAGCAACGATCTGACCGCGCTCGATGTCCTCACGCTTGGTACCGCGGAGCAGCAGACCACAGTTGTCGCCAGCCTCAGCGGAATCCAGCAGCTTGCGGAACATCTCGATACCGGTAACGGTGGTCTTCTGGGACTTCTCCTTGATGCCCAGAATCTCGACCTCGTCGTTAACGTTCAGAACGCCGCGCTCAACACGACCGGTAGCAACGGTGCCGCGACCGGTAATGGTGAAGATGTCCTCAATCGGCATCAGGAACGGCTTGTCGGTCTCGCGAACCGGATCCGGGATGTTCTCGTCGCAAGCTTCCATCAGCTCGACGATGGAGTTGACCCACTTCTCTTCGCCCTCAAGAGCCTTCAGAGCGGAGATGTGGACGATCGGAGCTTCCTCGTCGTAGTCCTGCTCAGCCAGCAGCTCGCGGACCTCCATCTCGACGAGCTCGATGATCTCTTCGTCGTCGACCATGTCGCACTTGTTCAGTGCAACGAGGATGTACGGAACGCCAACCTGGCGAGCCAGCAGAACGTGCTCGCGGGTCTGCGGCATCGGGCCGTCAGTAGCAGCGACAACCAGGATTGCGCCGTCCATCTGAGCAGCACCGGTAATCATGTTCTTGATATAGTCGGCGTGGCCCGGGGCATCGACGTGAGCGTAGTGGCGCTTCTCCGTCTGGTACTCAACGTGGGAAACGTTGATGGTAATGCCACGTTCCTTCTCTTCCGGTGCCTTATCGATGGCATCGTAAGCGAACGACTCGTTCAGGTCCGGGAACTTGTCAGCCAGAACCTTGGTGATAGCGGCGGTAGTGGTGGTCTTACCGTGGTCAACGTGACCAATGGTACCGATGTTGACGTGCGGCTTCGTACGCTCGAACTTCGCCTTTGCCACTTTTAGTCCTCCTGGAGGTCTAGGTGGCCACGACTCTCGCAGCCACAATTTTGTGGTCACTCAATCCGCCTTCACAAGCATCAGAAGCCTTGAAGCTGTTCGCTTCCGACTTCGGAACGTGCGCGCGCAAAAGAGCACTATTCTTTCACTGTGCCAGTTACTCGATACTAGGGCAGGATACTGGAGTTTTCCAAACCAGACCAACCCCCTAGTTAAGGGTGGGTAACGGCCAGCAACTCACATCGTCATTTACCTGCATAAATGCTAGATATTTGAGCTGCGATCTAAAATCGGCCAACGATATGAATTGCGAGCAGCTACCCCCTAGAGCTTGCCTGTGCTGACACACGCCAACAGTCTGACGATGTCTCAGCACAGTCAAAGCTAGAGGGAATCTACTAAAGCTGCAGACCCTCGCACTGCGTTCTCTAAAAGAGTGACAGTGCAGTGCGTGCAGGGATGGGGTCAACTCTGATTGAGTGCCCCACCCTACCGGCGTGATTTAAGCGCCGGTACGAGCTGCAATGATCTCCTCGGCCACGGAGGACGGAACCTCAGCGTAGGAGTCGAAGATCATGGTGTAGTTAGCGCGACCCTGGGTCTTGGAACGCAGGTCACCAACGTAGCCGAACATCTCGGACAGCGGAACCAGAGCCTTGACAGCCTTGACGCCGGTGCGGTCTTCCATGGAGTTGACCTGGCCACGACGGGAGTTGATGTCACCGATGACCTCACCCATGTACTCTTCCGGAGTAATGACCTCAACGGCCATCATCGGCTCGAGCAGGACCGGCTTAGCCTTCTGAACAGCTTCCTTCAGAGCCTGCTGACCAGCGATCTTGAAGGCCATTTCGGAGGAGTCAACCTCGTGGTAAGCACCGTCGAGCAGGGTTGCCTTGATGTTCACCAGCGGGTAGCCGGCGAGGGTACCGTACTGCATTGCATCCTGGATACCAGCGTCGACAGACGGGATGTACTCCTTCGGAACGCGGCCACCGGTGACCTCGTTTGCGAAGAGGTAAGTTGTGGACTCGCCTTCTTCCACCTCTTCAGCGGACGGGGAGTACGGCTCCAGAGCAATGATGACGCGGGCGAACTGACCCGAACCACCGGTCTGCTTCTTGTGGGTGTACTCGAACTTCTCGACCGGCTTGCGGATGGTCTCGCGGTAAGCAACCTGCGGGTTACCGATGTTTGCTTCGACCTTGAACTCGCGCTTCATGCGGTCAACCAGGACGTCGAGGTGGAGCTCGCCCATACCGCCGATAACGGTCTGGCCGGTTTCCTCATCCAGGTGAACGGTGAAGGTCGGGTCCTCTTCAGCCAGACGCTGAATAGCGGTACTCAGCTTCTCCTGGTCGGCCTTGGACTTGGGCTCAATAGCAACGGAGATAACCGGATCCGGGAAGGACATGGACTCCAGAACGATCGGAGCATCCTGTGCACACAGGGTGTCACCGGTGGTGGTGTCCTTCAGACCAATGAAGGCGTAGATGTTACCTGCCACTGCCTCGTCAACAGGGTTCTCCTTGTTGGCGTGCATCTGGAACAGCTTACCGACGCGCTCCTTCTTGTCCTTGGTGGAGTTCAGGACCTGCTGGCCAGGCTCCACACGACCGGAGTAAACGCGGACGAAGGTCAGCTTGCCGAAGAACGGGTGAGCAGCAATCTTGAATGCGAGAGCGGAGAACGGCTCATCCTTAGACGGCTTACGGACCATATCGACGTCCTCGTCGCCCATCTGGTGGCCGTGAACCTCACCGATGTCCAGCGGATTCGGCAGGAAGTCAATGACAGCGTCGAGCAGCGGCTCAACACCCTTGTTCTTGTACGCGGTACCACAGTAGACCGGGTAGACCTCAGAGTTGATAACCATCTTGCGGATGGCGCCCTTGATCTCGTCCATGGTCAGCTCTTCGCCACCGAAGTACTTCTCCATGAGCTCCTCGTCGGACTCAGCGACGGTCTCAATGAGCTTCTCACGGTACTCGTTAGCCTTGTCGACCATGTCCGCCGGAATCTCCTCGACCTGCGCAGGAGTGCCGATCTCAACCTTGCCCGGCCACATGAGGGCCTTCATCTCCAGCAGGTCAACAACGCCGTCGAAGTCATCCTCAGCGCCAATCGGCAGCTGCATAACCAACGGCTTAGCACCGAGGCGGTCAACGATGGTGCCAACGGTGTAGTAGAAGTCAGCGCCCAGCTTGTCCATCTTGTTGACGAAGCAAATACGCGGGACATCGTACTTCTGAGCCTGACGCCAAACCTGCTCAGACTGCGGCTCGACACCTTCCTTACCGTCGAAGACTGCGACGGCACCGTCGAGCACACGCAGGGAACGCTCAACCTCAACGGTGAAGTCGACGTGGCCCGGGGTATCGATGATGTTGATCTGGTTGTCGTTCCAGAAACAGGTCACAGCAGCGGAGGTAATGGTGATACCGCGCTCCTTCTCCTGCTCCATCCAGTCGGTGGTAGCGCCACCATCGTGAGTCTCGCCGACCTTGCGGTTAATACCCGTGTAGTACAGGATGCGCTCAGTCGTAGTCGTCTTACCAGCATCGATGTGCGCCATGATGCCGATGTTGCGGACCTTGTGGAGGTCCTTCTTAACGGGAAGTGCACCTTCAGCCACTTGATTCCCCACTCGTTTCAAATCGGTTTGGCGGTGAGACTCAATTACGGGATTGCAATTGGCCGTCAAATCCGCCGTCGGTCGGGTTTGCTTTATCTATAATGCCACCGTCTTGGCGCGAAGTCGCGCCGTGACGTACACCTATTGCGTAAATTCTACGCAAGACATCGGGTGTAAGCGCCGGGCTGGCCCCTATTGAGTGACCCTTAAAGATCTGTGGACCGCGACCGACGCGCGCCGTTGACATACCGGCAGCTGCTCTACGACGGTGACCACTCGCGGCCTCCGTCGATAAGCGATTACCAGCGGTAGTGAGCGAATGCGCGGTTTGCTTCCGCCATCTTGTGAGTGTCCTCACGACGCTTGACGGATGCACCCAGGCCGTTGGATGCATCGAGAATCTCGTTAGCGAGACGCTCGGTCATGGTGTTCTCACGGCGCTGACGGGAGAACATCAGCAGCCAGCGCAGTGCCAGCGTGGTGCCACGGCCCGGACGAACCTCGACCGGGACCTGGTAGGTGGCGCCACCAACACGGCGGGAACGAACCTCAAGAGCCGGCTTGACGTTCTCGATTGCGCGCTTCAGAGTCAGCACCGGATCAGTACCGGTCTTCTCTTCGCACAGCTCAAGTGCACCGTAGACGATGCGCTCTGCAGTCGACTTCTTACCGTCGATCAGAACCTTGTTGACCAGCTGCGACACCAGAGGGGAGCCGTAGACCGGGTCGTTGACGACAGGACGCTTCTGTACTGGGCCCTTACGTGGCATGGCTTACTTCTCCTTCTTTGCGCCGTAGCGGGAACGAGCCTGCTTGCGGTCCTTGACACCCTGGGTGTCGAGGGAACCACGGACGATCTTGTAGCGGACACCCGGGAGGTCCTTAACACGACCACCGCGAACGAGCACCATGGAGTGCTCCTGCAGGTTGTGGCCCTCACCCGGAATGTAAGCCGAAACCTCGATACCAGAGGTCAGACGAACACGAGCGACCTTACGAAGAGCCGAGTTCGGCTTCTTCGGGGTGGTGGTGTAAACACGGGTGCAAACGCCGCGGCGCTGAGGGGAACCCTTCAGAGCTGCGGTTGCAACCTTAGCCTTCTTGTCATGGCGGCCCTTGCGGACCAGCTGCTGAATAGTGGGCATGAAGCCTCTTTCTGTTTTCAATCCTCGCTGGACATTCTCACGACCGATGCCAACCGCAGCGGAGTAACCACCTTCCGTGTGAATGCATCACAAGAAAAGTTATTACTCATCCAGTGGTGAGCCCATCGGTTGAACGCAAGAAATGGAGGGATTTTGAACGTGCGAAACCCAGTCAGCCGCTCTCGCTGGCCTACTGGGTAATGTCTCAAGTTCCCAATTCTTTTCTGGGATCGTTGTATAACAGTACGCGAGCTGCGGGTTTAGTCCAAACACCCTGGTAATGGCCTATAAATTTCAAGCACTTTGAGCGCTTGTGGGCTTGGTGATCAAATTTTTGGGTGTTCAGCACGGCGCGCCTCGCCCCAAAAGACGCAGACGTTACTATGCCGGTTTGAATCGATAACGCGGCCAATTCTGCCGTCCGTTCGGTTTGCCCATAGTACTGTCCTGCATCAGCGCTGGAGAAACTTAATCGCCATGTTCACCACAGGCGAATGCCTTCTTCATTGCCAGCAGTGTACTGGCAGCGTATAGGTGGGGACATGTCTAAAAAGGTTATTGTCATTGGCGGCCACGGCAAGGTGGCCCAAATCTCTACTCCCCTACTTATCGACGATGGCTACGAGGTCACGTCTGTTATACGCAACCCCGACCAGGTTCCGGATATCGAGGCTCTCGGCGCCACACCAGCCGTTTACGACATCGCCAGTCTCTCGACCGAACAGTTTGCGGACCTTCTCAGCGCGCACGACGCTGTGATTTGGTCCGCCGGCGCTGGTGGAGGTTCACCAGAACGGACGTACGCGATCGACCGCGACGCAGCTATTACTTCGATTGCCGCAGCCGAGCAGGCTGGCGTTAAGCGCTACGTGATGGTCTCTTACTTTGGTGCGGGCCACGACCATGGCGTTCCAGAGGATCACAGCTTCTTTGCCTATGCCGAGTCCAAGGCTGCAGCCGACGAAGCGCTGCGCGCTTCAAACCTGGAATGGACCATTCTCGGCCCGAGTGCGCTCACGCTCAACGAGGGCCAGGATTCCATCGACACCACGGCGGACAAGGCAGGCGAGGTCGCTCGCGCGACCGTTGCCAATGTCATCGCGCAGGCCGTGTTCAACGAGGCTACCGTTGGTCGCATGATTAACTTCAACGAGGGCAACACCCCGATTGCAGAGGCTCTCAAGATGTAGAGGAGGGAGGTCGGGACGGAACCCCTAGGCCCTTCCTCCCCTGCCCCTTGCCTCTGTTCCTATCGCCTTTCTTCAGTCTCCAGCCGAGTTTTCCAGTTGGGTTGCCTCGACAAAGAAAAATCCTCCGGCACGACCGTGACGAACTAGCAACCCGCTAGTAAGCCACAACTGTGCCGGAGGATTTTTCCGGTTGCCACCTAACAGTTAGCGCACGAAGCCCCAACTGTCAGGCGAGGTGCTTTGCCAGACAGTGACCGAGGGAATTCTCCCGCTCCCCCCAGCCGCTGCCGCAAAGCTATTGATTTCTACTCGAAGGTTCCGATGTCATCCAGCGGAACTGCGGAACCGACCTGATCGATGCCGTAGGTGTCCTCGGCACCGTAGAAGCCCTCGCCGAAGGAAGCGAACGGGGCGGCTGCCTGGCGGGCAGCTTCCTCAGTCGGCTCAACCGTGATGTTGCGGTAGCGCGCGATACCCGTACCAGCCGGGATCAGCTTACCGATGATCACGTTCTCCTTCAGGCCGATGAGCTTATCCGAGCGCTTGTTGATAGCGGCGTCGGTAAGCACGCGCGTCGTCTCCTGGAAGGAGGCGGCGGACAGCCAGGACTCGGTGGCCAGCGATGCCTTGGTAATACCCATCAGCACGCGACGGCCTTCGATGACGCTGCCACCGGAGGCGACAATCTCGCGGTTCTTCGCCATGACCGTGGAGCGCTCGACCAGTGCACCTGGCAGCAGTTCGGAGTCACCTGGCTTAGACACAATCACGCGGCGCAGCATCTGGCTGACGATAACCTCGATGTGCTTGTCGTGAATGGCCACACCCTGATCACGGTAGACCGACTGGACTTCCTCGATGAGGTGGCGCTGGACGCCTCGGCGGCCCAGAACCTCGAGGACCTCGTGCGGATCGGCAGCGCCCTTGAGCAGCTGCTGACCCTTGACCACATGGTCACCATCGCGGATGGCGCGACGACGGCCATCGACAGTGATTTCAGCCAGGCCCTGACGCTTGGACAGCTTGTCGTAAACAACCTCGTCTTCGCTGTTGGCATCCGGGATGAGGGTGAGCGTGTAGAAGTGCTCGTCCTCCTCCAGGCGCACGCGACCGTTTTCGCGGACCAGCGGAGCCTTGTTCTTCGGCACGCGGGCCTCAAACAGCTCCTGGACACGCGGCAGACCACCGGTAATGTCGCCACCGACACCACCCTGGTGGAACGTACGCATGGTCAGCTGGGTACCCGGCTCACCAATGGACTGCGCAGCAACAATACCGACAGCCTCTCCGATGTCGACCAGCTTGCCGGTTGCCATCGAGCGACCGTAACACTTGGCACAGACACCGGTTGCGGTGGAACAGGTCAGAACCGAGCGGACCTTGACTTCCTTGACACCGTGGCTGAGAGCCAGGGTGATGTGGTCGTCGTTCAGGTCGGTGTCAGCCGCGATAAGGACATTGCCCTCAGCGTCGGTGACATCGGCTGCCAGCACACGAGCAATCGCGGCGGTCTCGACATACTTCGCACGACGGATCTCGCCGGTCGGGTTGCCGGCTGCGTCCAGAACATCCTCGCCGATCTCGACAATGACACCATCGTGGGTGCCACAGTCCTCTTCGCGAACGATGACGTCCTGCGCAACGTCGACCAGACGACGGGTCAGGTAACCCGAGTCAGCGGTACGAAGCGCGGTATCGGCCAGACCCTTACGGGAACCGTGCGAGTTGTTGAAGTACTCGAGAACCGACAGGCCTTCGCGGAAGGAGGTCTTAATCGGACGGGTGATGTATTCACCACGCGGGTTCGTAACCATACCCTTCATGCCGGCCAGCGAGTGAATCTGGCCCATGTTACCGGCAGCACCCGACTTCACGATCATCGGAATCGGATTGTCATCCGGGTACAGAGCCTCGACCTTTTCACCGACCTCAGCCGTCGCAGCCTTCCACAGGTTAACCAGCGACTCGTGACGCTCAGCAGCCGAGAGCTTACCGCGGCGGAACTTCTTCTCCACCGTGGCGGCCTTCTCTTCGTAGCCGTTTAGGATCTCCCGCTTGTTCGGGAGAACCAGCACGTCAGACATAGCAATGGTGACACCAGAACGGGTAGCCCAGTAGAAGCCAGCATCCTTGAGCTTGTCGACGGTCTGAGCGACCGTGATCATCGGGTACTTGGCAGCCAAGTCGTTGATGATCGCAGCCTGCGGCTTCTTAGCCATAACGCCTTCGACGTATGGGTAGTTCCACGGCAGCAGGTCGTTGAACATAACGCGGCCCAGCGTGGTCGAAGCCAGCCAGGTATCGCCCTTGTTCCAACCGTCTGGGAACTGCTCGGCCTCAATCTCGGCCGGCGGACGCAGGTGGCTGATGCGCACCTTAATCGGGCTCTGCAGACCAATTGCACCGCGGTCGTAAGCCATGATGGCCTCGGCCGGGCTGGTGTAAATACCCTGCTCCGGTGCGTCCTCGGTGGCATCCTGGTGGCCACCCGGCAGCTCCGGCTTCTCCAGCGTCAGGAAGTACAGGCCAGTGACCATATCCAGACGCGGCATAGCCAGCGGCTTACCGGAAGCCGGCGACAGAATGTTGTTCGAGGACAGCATCAGGACGCGAGCCTCGGCCTGTGCTTCAGCGGACAGCGGCAGGTGGACTGCCATCTGGTCACCGTCGAAGTCGGCGTTGAAAGCCTCACATGCCAGTGGGTGCAGCTGAATTGCCTTACCCTCAACCAGGACCGGCTCGAAAGCCTGAATACCCAGGCGGTGCAGCGTAGGTGCACGGTTCAGCAGGACCGGGTGTCCGGTAATGACATCTTCGAGGACGTCCCACACCTCTGGGCGCTGACGCTCAACCATGCGCTTCGCGCTCTTGATGTTCTGCGCGTAGCTCTTGGCCACGAGCTCCTTCATCACGAACGGCTTGAACAGCTCAAGTGCCATCAGCTTCGGCAGACCACACTGGTGCAGCTTCAGCTGCGGGCCGACGATAATAACCGAACGGCCGGAGTAGTCAACACGCTTACCCAGCAGGTTCTGACGGAAACGACCCTGCTTACCCTTGAGCAGGTCGCTCAGGGACTTCAGCGGGCGGTTACCCGGACCAGTGACCGGGCGGCCGCGACGTCCATTGTCGAACAGTGCGTCAACGGATTCCTGAAGCATGCGCTTCTCGTTGTTGACGATGATCTCCGGAGCGCCGAGGTCGATCATGCGCTTCAGGCGGTTGTTGCGGTTGATGACACGACGGTAGAGGTCGTTCAAGTCCGAGGTCGCAAAGCGGCCACCGTCGAGCTGCACCATCGGGCGCAGCTCCGGCGGAATCACCGGGATGCAGTCGAGCACCATAGCGGCTGGGTCGTTGCCGGACTGCAGGAATGCAGTGACAACCTTCAGGCGCTTGAGGGCGCGCATCTTCTTCTGACCCTTGCCGTCGCGAATAATCTCGCGCAGCTCCTCGGCCTCCTTGGCCAGGTCGAAGTTGCGGATCAGGGTCTGAATAGCCTCAGCACCCATACCACCGGTGAAGTAGTCCTCGTAGCGGTCGACGAGCTCGGTGTAAATACCCTCGTCGATAATCATCTGCTTCGGCTCGAGCTTGATGAAGGTGTTCCAAATCTCATCGAGACGATCCAGCTCGCGCTGGGCGCGCTCACGGATGTGGCGCATCTCGCGCTCGGCTGCAGACTGAACCTTCTTGCGGGCGTCAGCCTTGGCACCGGCTGCCTCGAGCTCAGCCAGATCCTCTTCCAGGGTCTGGGCGCGTTCGGCCAGCTCCTGGTCGCGGTCGTCCTCAACCAGCTTCTTGTCCACGAGCATGTCTGCTTCGAGGGTTTCCTGGTCGTTGTGGCGAGCCTCTTCATCCACAGAAGTGATGATGTTGGCAGCGAAGTAGATGATCTTTTCCAAATCCTTCGGAGCCAAATCGAGCAGGTAGCCGAGGCGAGACGGCACACCCTTGAAGTACCAGATGTGAGTGACCGGAGCGGCCAGCTCAATGTGGCCCATGCGCTCACGGCGAACCTTCGACTTGGTCACCTCAACGCCACAGCGTTCACAGATGATGCCCTTGAAGCGAACGCGCTTGTACTTACCACAAGCACACTCCCAGTCACGGGTCGGGCCGAAGATACGCTCACAGAAAAGGCCATCCTTTTCCGGCTTCAGCGTACGGTAGTTAATCGTCTCGGGCTTCTTGACCTCACCGCGAGACCAGCGGCGGATGTCGTCGGCGGTAGCGAGCCCAATCCGGAGCTCGTCAAAGTTGTTGACGTCGAGCACCTGTTTTCCCTTTCCCTCCGCATCGAAGTAATGCGGAAACCAAATTCTCTGCGGAGGTTTTTGTACGTTGTCGTCTGTGTTGGGTTATTCGCGAGTTAGGGCTTCCCGACCCTGATACTCACGCAATGTTTCGTCGTTAAGCGAGAAACTATGCGGAGTCAGCGTCAGAACGCTCGTCGCGGGACAGGTTAATGCCGAGGGAAGCGGTCGCGTGGTCGAGTTCCTCATCGTCGGAGGAGCCCAACTCAACCGGAACGCCGTCGGCCGAAAGGACCTCAACGTTCAGGCAGAGCGACTGCAGTTCCTTCAGAAGCACCTTGAACGACTCCGGAATACCCGGATCCGGAATGTTGTCGCCCTTCACGATTGCCTCGTAGACCTTGACGCGGCCAACCACGTCATCGGACTTGATAGTGAGCAGCTCCTGCAGGGTGTAGGCAGCGCCGTATGCCTGCATTGCCCACACCTCCATCTCACCGAAGCGCTGACCACCGAACTGAGCCTTACCACCCAGCGGCTGCTGGGTAATCATGGAGTACGGACCGGTGGAACGAGCGTGAATCTTCTCGTCGACCAGGTGGTGCAGCTTCAGCATGTACATGTAGCCCACCGAAACCGGGAACGGGAACTTCTCGCCAGAGCGGCCGTCGAACAGCGTGGCCTTACCGTCAGCGTTGACCAGCACCTCGCCGTCACGGTTCGGGCGGGACGACGCGAGCAGACCAGCGAGCTCCTCGTTCTCAGCACCGTCGAACACTGGGGTTGCGACCAGGGAGTCGGACGGAACGTCGTGCAGGTCAGCCGGAAGACGCTTAGCCCAATCCGGGTCGCCCTCAATGCTCCAGCCGGCCTTCGCCAGCCAGCCGAGGTGAACCTCGAGGACCTGGCCGATGTTCATACGACGCGGAACACCGTGGGTGTTCAGAATGATGTCGACCGGGGTGCCGTCCGGCAGGAACGGCATATCCTCCTGCGGCAGGATCTTGCCGATAACACCCTTGTTACCGTGGCGACCTGCCATCTTGTCGCCGTCCTGAATCTTGCGCTTCTGCGCAACGTAGACGCGGACCATCTCGTTGACACCCGGTGCCAGGTCGTCATCGTCTTCACGGGAGAAGACGCGGACGCCGATGACCTTGCCGGACTCACCGTGCGGAACACGCATGGAGGTGTCACGGACCTCGCGGGACTTCTCGCCGAAGATAGCGCGCAGCAGGCGCTCCTCCGGAGTCAGCTCAGTCTCGCCCTTCGGCGTGGTCTTAGCGACCAGGATGTCACCGTCGCGAACGTCAGCACCGATGCGGACGATACCGCGGTCATCCAGATCCTTCAGCATCTCCTCGGACGCGTTCGGGATGTCACGGGTGATTTCCTCCGGACCCAGCTTGGTGTCACGGGCATCAATCTCATGCTCCTCGATGTGAATCGAGGTCAGGATGTCCTCCTCAACCATGCGCTGGTTCAGGATGATGGCGTCCTCGTAGTTGTGTCCTTCCCACGGCATGAATGCCACGAGCAGATTCTTACCAAGTGCCATCTCACCGTTGTCGGTACCCGGACCGTCAGCGATGACCTGGCCGGCCTCAACACGCTGGCCTTCGTCAACCAGTGGCTTCTGGTTGTAGCAGGTGCCCTGGTTGGTGCGTTCGAACTTGCGCAGCAGGTAGGTGTGGCGCTGGCCCTCATCATCCATGATGGTGATGAAGTCTGCCGACACGGTCTCGACCACACCGGTGGCCGAAGCGACAATGACATCGCCGGCGTCGTAAGCAGCACGCTGCTCCATACCAGTACCGACGAACGGAGCCTCCGAACGCAGCAGCGGCACAGCCTGGCGCTGCATGTTCGCACCCATCAGGGCACGGTTAGCGTCGTCGTGCTCGAGGAACGGAATCATGGCGGTAGCCACGGAGACCATCTGACGCGGGGAAACATCGAGGTAGTCGACCTCATCGGCGCGGACGGACTCGACGTCACCACCCTTCTTACGAACAGACAGAGTCTCCTGAACGAAGTGGCCGTTCTCGTCGACCGGGGTGTTGGCCTGCGCGACGACGTAGCGGTCTTCCTCATCAGCGGTGAGGTAGTCGACCTCGTCGGTGATGACACCATCGCGGACGCGACGGTACGGAGTCTCAATGAAACCGAACGGGTTCACGCGTGCGTAGCAGGACAGCGAACCAATCAGACCAATGTTCGGACCCTCTGGGGTCTCAATTGGACACATGCGACCGTAGTGGGACGGGTGAACGTCTCGAACCTCAAGGCCAGCACGGTCACGGGTCAGACCACCCGGGCCCAGTGCGGACAGACGACGCTTGTGGGTCAGACCCGACAGCGAGTTGTTCTGGTCCATGAACTGGGACAGCTGGGAAGTACCGAAGAACTCACGGATAGCCGCGGAAACCGGGCGCACGTTAATCAGGGTGGTCGGCTGGATCGACTCCACGTCCTGAGTGGTCATGCGCTCACGAACCACGCGTTCCATGCGGGACAGACCCACGCGGACCTGGTTCTGAATCAGCTCGCCTACGGTACGCAGACGACGGTTACCGAAGTGGTCGATATCGTCGGTCTCAACCGGGATTTCGACACCTTCCGGCGAGGTCATAACATTCTCGCCGTCGTGCAGGCGCACAAGGTATTCGATGGTGGTAGCAATATCCTGCTCGGTCAGAACCATCTCGCCGGAGGCATCAGCGCCCAGACCCAGCTTGCGGTTGACCTTGTAGCGACCGACCTTAGCCAGGTCGTAGCGCTTCGGCTTGAAGAAGTTGTTCTCCAGCAGAGCCAGCGCGGACTCGCGCGTCGGCGGCTCACCCGGGCGCTGCTTGCGGTAAATCTCCAGCAGAGCCTCGTCGGTGTTTGCAACACCGTCCTTCTCCAGGGTGGCCATCATGATCTCAGAGAAGCCGAAGCGCTCCTTGATCTCCTCGGTGGTCCAGCCGAAAGCCTTCAGCAGAACCGTGACCGGCTGGCGACGCTTACGGTCAATACGAACGCCGACGGTGTCCCGCTTGTCGACGTCGAACTCCAGCCACGCACCGCGCGACGGAATAATCTTCACCGAGTGCAGCGGGCGCTCGGTGGACTTGTCGATGGTCTCATCGAAGTAGACGCCCGGAGAGCGCACCAGCTGAGAAACAACGACACGCTCAGTTCCGTTGACGATGAACGTACCCTTGTCCGTCATCATCGGGAAGTCACCGATGAAGACGGTCTGGCTCTTGATCTCACCGGTCTCGCGGTTGGTGAACTCCGCGGTGACGTAGAGGGGAGCCGAGTAGTTGATGTCCTTATCCTTGGACTCATCCACGGTGTTCTTGACGGAGTCGAACCATGGGTCCGACAGCGTCAGGGACATCTTCTGGGAGTAGTCCTCGATCGGAGAGAGCTCTTCTAGAATATCTTCGAGACCGCTGGTAACCCGAGCGTCTTCTCCGAGCTCCTCCTGGCGACGAGCACGCCACTCAGGCGTGCCAATGAGCCATGCGAAAGACTCACGCTGCAGGTCGAGCAGACCAGGAACCGCAATCGGCTCCTGAATCTTTGCAAACGAGTACCTCTTCGAAGCTCCGGGAATACCGGTTACTGCCTTGGTCTGGCGGGAGACTGCCAAGATGCGTCCTTCCAGCACCTCACGCGGTGGAGCACACCGGCAACCGGTGGTGCGCTCCGCCCGCTTGGTTTATACGCGATTCAAGTTGCAGGAATTATTTCTGTTGCGCACCGGGATACTTTGCGTCTAACCTTTGGTCACACACGAAAGTGATTCCCCCGCCACTTGGCCTCCAAGACCAGCCTTTAAAGGCGAGCCCCCGAGCCCTAACGGCGGCGTCGCAGCAACTCCTTTAACAGCTAGATGCACGAAAAACGGTGCTACATAATAGCCCCGCGCTCCGAGCGCAAACTATAAAAGAGCTGGCGACAGATACACTAATTCCAGCGCAACGATTTAGCCTATATCAAAAACTGGCAGTTGTCTAGTACAACTTGACAAATCGGGCGTGTCGCATTCACCCGTTACCGATATAACGATGAGGCCTGGGCGCTATGGCCGTCGTAAAGCGTTACTCTGTTTTACGACGGGTCGAAGGACGCACGATACCCACGATTGCGATGAATACCAGAATCGAACCGGACGCAATGAGGCCGATTGACCACGGCTCTAGAGCTGGGCGCTGGAAATTCTGTATTGCGCCAAAGAGAAGCTGATTGGAAAGGCCTTCGTCCATCTTGCCGTTGAAGCGCAGGTAGTCCATGATCGGCTCGCCATCGCGGGTCTCCCACCAAAGGTGGATGTCCTCGGCCATATCGATGACCGAGCCAGACTTGGGCTCAACCCACAAATCACGGGTGCCCTGGTACTGGAGGAAGCCGGACTTGTCATCCTGGGTTAGCTGAGAGACGTAAGAACGGTACTTCTGGGCGAGATTCGTCTTCTCAATGTCCTGACGGAAATGCAGGACACGGTTACCGCCGCGCTCCTCTTCCCCGACAAACTTTGCCGGCAAGGAATCGTGGAGGAGATCATCAAAGATCAGGTATTCCTTTTCCTCCGTGTCGGCCGGAAGCTTCACCCAGTTCCCCTCGAAAGCCACTGACCGTGGAACGCCTGCCATGCGGTCGACAAGCGTCGCAGGAGCCAGCGCCTCGCCAGTGAGGCGGTCGATGGTAACTGTCCAGATATTGGCCTCGATAAGCTCCGTCAGCGGGTCGGTGCCTATGACCTCAGGGGGAAGCTCACGCATTTCAGTCACACCGACACGGAGCGAAACCTTGTCCGCATCCGCGGGTTCGATGAGCACGCCATGGAGCTGTCGCTGCAGCGGCGAGTGCACTTCCTCCCGCTTGCCCTCTTCGTTAATCCTGGTGGATACGCCGTCTTCCGCCCGCAGGGTATACGACACCGGCGGCAGGTCAAGCGGCATTTTGGGATCAACATTGAGCACTTTGGGCAGCAAAATGCCAGCAGCAAGCAGTGCGGTGCCTAGACCCAACAGAAGGATAGACAAAATTCTCGGCCGTGAGAGCATGTTAGATACTTTACAGGCCAATAAGGGTAATCAAGACAATGAGTGGGCTGGTTTTTGCCTCAACTCCCTGTGACGGGTGAGATTAGTGAGGTTTTGCCCGGGTCAGGTGGGTTAGCAAAGGCCCCAGATACAAAAGAACCGCCAACCCCGGGCACGAAGCCCAGAACTGGCGGTCAGAATTGGTAGCTTTAGGCCACTACCGGGGCCGAGGCAAGTAATTGAATTACTTGAGGGCAACCTTTGCGCCAGCCTCTTCCAGCTTAGCCTTAGCAGCCTCAGCGTCGTCCTTGGAAGCACCCTCCAGGATAGCCTTCGGAGCGGACTCAACCATCTCCTTAGCCTCCTTCAGGCCCAGGCCGGAGACGATCTCACGGACAGCCTTAATAACGCCGATCTTCTTAGCGCCAGCGTCCTCGAGGACGACGTCGAACTCGTCCTTCTCCTCAGCAGCAGCCTCGCCGCCAGCAGCGCCTGCAGCAGCAACTGCAACCGGAGCAGCAGCGGTGACGTCGAACTCTTCCTCGAAAGCCTTCTTGAACTCGGTGAGCTCAACGAGGGTCATTTCCTTGAAAGCCTCGAGCAGTTCCTCAGTGGTGTACTTAGCCATGGATATTCTCCTATGAGTGTGGTGCGGCCGCTCCCCTCAGAGATCCCTGGGGTCGAAGCCGTCAAAGTGATATTGAAAAGTTTTTCGCGTGATTTAGTTCGCGTAGATCGCGAGCCGCTCGGGATTACTTCTTTTCCTCGAGTGCCGCAGCAAGGCGGGCAACCGAGGAGGTCGGAGCGTCGAGCAGGCCAGCGACGTTCGCCAGAACGCCGTTGAAGGCACCAGCCAGCTTTGCCAGCGTGGTCTCACGGTTATCCATATCCGCAAGAGCCTCGAACTGTGCTGCATCCATTGCAGCACCGTCCATGTAGCCGCCCTTGATCACGAGGTTCTTGTTGTCACCGGCGAACTTCTTAATCGCCTTAGCCGCATCCACAGCCTCGCCCTTGATGAAGGCGACTGCAGTCGGGCCGTTCAGGTGCTCATCAAGACCCTCAATCCCTGCCTCGTCGGCAGCGATCTTGATCATGGTGTTCTTGGCGACGGAGTACTTAACATCAGCACCGAGGGCGCGACGCAGTTCCGTGATTTCCGCAACGGACAGGCCGCGGTACTCAGTCAGCACGATAGCGTTGGACTCTTCAACGTCCTGCTTCAGCGCTGCAACAGCTGCAATCTTCTCAGCATTTGCTGCCATGTGTACTCTCGCCTCCTTCCTGGTCTTTGCAATTTTCCGCTCGGCCAAGTGAAGGATTCTTTTGCGCAAATACAACAAACGCCCCAATCCTCGCACAAGGATGGGGCGCACAATTCTTGTGGCGTGTTCCACTTCAACTCCGCCAACCCCAAGGCCAGCAGGTGAAGTCAAACTGCGCAAGCGCTTCCAAGTCCTCCTGCGTGGGCCGCTCACTGTATTCCTACAATGAAACCTTCAATCCGCTTCTTTCAAAGCGAATGACCGACGGTCTTCGGTGAAACTTGAGTACCAACCTCCATCTTCCCAACTCGATGTTGGTACCGATTGGAAGCCGGTCAAACTTCGTGAAGAAACTTTATACCAGACCCTGGCAATTAACCAAATCGCCTATCCAAACCGCGCCGCACCTGGCTCTCCGAAGCGGCCGAACTCCAGGTCCTTCTCACGTTGCTGGACAATCATCTCGAGCTCGGCAAAGTACGCATTCAGGTTGTCGTCGGCAAGCCAGAGCACTTGGTCGGCGTAGTCGAGCACCACGCGCACCATGTCGTCGGGATGTGCGTCCAATCTGGCGGCGTCGAGAATATCCACGGTGAGTGTCAGTGCCACGCGCACAACCGGCGGGATCTGCGATGCCAGGCACTGCTGCGCCACGACATTGCGCAGCTCGACGGCCTCCATCCGCGCGATGATGCGCAACAGCCGCACGACCACGACCTGCGCCGCCCGAGCTTGCAGAGCTTCCTCCTCACTCATCCCCGGAAGCACCACAGAGTCCTGGATATTGCGGCGAAGGACCTCAGCTACGCGCTCGTCCTCCCCTAGCCCCGTCAGTACCTCGCCCAGCAGAGTCTGTCCCGCGATGCGCAGGCAGGGCATGTCATAGGCGTCGTCGCCCAACGAGTCGAGATACGAGATGAGCTGCGATTCAATAATTCCGGAACCGTCGTCGAGCTGCGCCAGGCGATTAATCTCGCCGAGCGCCTCCAGCCCTTCTTCGGGTTCCAAAATTAACGTCATAGTCGCGATTTTAAGCAACAAACTTTGGCTGTGAGTCCATTTCGCCTGGATTAGTTGTTTGGATTAGCAATTCGCTTTACGACGTCTACCGCGCCCAAGCCCCCACCGCGCTATCGATACCCCTTATGCCAATGCAAAACCGCCACCTCACACACTCTGGAAAGTGCGCGCGGCGGCGGTTTTAAAGAGCTTTGCTCAGAGTCACTCTCGAGTGACTCGTGAAGAGCACACTCGCCTATCGGCTGATGCTGATTTAGGCGGTGTAGTCCTTGATCACACTGGTGTCAACCGGGATGCCCGGGCCGTTGGTGGCGGAGACGGTGATCTTCTTCAGGTACTTACCCTTAGCAGCGGACGGCTTGAGGCGCATCAGCTCGTCGATAAGCGCACCGTAGTTCTCGGCCAGCTTCTCAGCGTCGAAGGAAGCCTTACCGATAACAGCCTGCAGGTTTGCAGCCTTGTCAACGCGGAAGGAAATCTTACCGCCCTTGATCTCGGTGACAGCCTTAGCGACATCCGGGGTAACGGTGCCGGTCTTCGGGTTCGGCATCAGACCACGCGGGCCGAGGATGCGAGCCACGCGACCAACCTTGGCCATCTGGTCCGGGGTAGCGATAGCAGCGTCGAAGTCGGTCCAACCGCCCTGAATCTTCTCGATCAGCTCCTCGGAGCCAACGAAGTCAGCGCCAGCCTCTTCAGCCTTGGTGGCGTTCTCGCCAGCAGCGAAGACGACAACGCGGACGGTCTTACCGGTACCGTTCGGCAGGGAGACAGTGCCGCGAACCAGCTGGTCAGCCTTGCGCGGGTCAACGCCCAGGCGGATGGCGACGTCGATGGTGGCGTCGTAGTTCTTGGAGGAGGTCTCCTTGGCCAGGTTAGCGGCCTCGAGCGGAGAGTAGATGCGGCCGGCGTCGATCTTCTCGGCGGCGGCGCGGTATGCCTTAGAGTTCTTGCTCATGAAAAGTCCAATCTCAATTAAGTGAAATGGTTGGATTGTGGTGTGTAGCGGGCCGAAGCTGGCCCTACCACTTGATGAAGGTGCAGCTAAACGCTGACGGTTTACTTAGCGCCCTCGACGGTGATGCCCATAGAACGAGCGGTACCGGCGATGATGCGTGCACCCATCTCGATGTCGTTAGCGTTCAGGTCCGGCTTCTTCAGCTCGGCGATTTCCTTGCACTGCTCCCAGGTCACGGAACCGACCTTGTTGGTGTGCGGAACGCCAGAGCCCTTCTGGATGCCAGCGGCCTTCAGCAGCAGCTTAGCTGCCGGCGGGGTCTTCAGAACGAAGGTGAAGGAGCGGTCTTCGTAGACAGAGATTTCAACCGGGACAACGTTGCCACGCTGGTTCTCAGTTGCTGCGTTGTAAGCCTTGCAGAACTCCATGATGTTGACACCATGAGCACCCAGTGCCGGACCAACCGGCGGAGCCGGGTTAGCCTGACCAGCCTGAATCTGCAGCTTAATAATCGCAGAAAGCTTCTTCTTCGGAGCCATCGGATTAACCTACTTCCTAGTTACCGGGGCACGCCGCCCCGATGAAAAGGCGACTCACCCCGTCCGGATGCCGACGCTTTACGACGACCCTTGCGCCCTCGACCATCATGGCCGCTGGCGCTGGTCATCGAGTTGGTGCCAGCCACCGGGGATACGAATTACTTGGCGCATCTGTGCTCAAGGCACAAAAATGCACGCCTGGCTACGTTACCGCAGCGTATGGCGTGCATCAAAATCCGTTACCGGATTGGTTGCGCGAGCGAGCTAGCTGGTGCCTTGCTCGGCGCTTGGCTTGGCGGTGCTCTCCGCTTGGCTCTGCGCCTGGCTTGAGGTCGGGCCTAGTTCAGCTTCTCGACCTCATCGATGCCCAGCTCGACCGGGGTCTCACGGCCGAAGATGGAAACCAGAGCCTTCATGCGGCCGGTGTCCGGGTCGATCTCGGAGATGGTCGCAGCCACAGATGCGAACGGACCGGACAGGATGGTGACGGACTCGCCGACCTCATAGTCGATGGCGACGGCCTTCTTCTCCGCCTGCGGCGCCGCTGCGACAGCCAGCTCACCGTCGGCATTTGCAGCTTCTTCAGCGGCGTCCGCGGTGATGGTCTCCTTCGGCATGAGGAACTTAGCGACCTCGCGAATCTTGACCTTGGACGGCTGGCCCTCGCTACCGACGAAGGAAGTAACACCCGGGGTGTCGCGGACGACGGACCAGGACGGGTCATCCAGGCTCATACGAACCAGAACGTAGCCCGGCAGCAGCTTGCGCTTAACGATCTTCTTCTTGCCGTCGTCCTTGCGCTCTTCGACTTCCTCAACCGGAACGATGACCTCGTGGATCTGCTCATCGACACCCATGGTCTGGGCGCGCATTTCCAGGTTGGTCTTCACCTTGTTCTCGTAGCCGGAGTAGCACTGGATGATGTACCAGTCGCCCGGACGACGCTTGAGCTCACGCTGGAACTCGCGCAGGCGCTTACGGTACTCGGCATCTGCGTCAGCAGCTGCCTGTGCCTCAGCGTCAGCGGCAGTCTCCTCTGCCGGCGCTGCTTCTGCTGCAGCAGTGTCAGCTGCGGCTGCGTCGGCTGCGGCTGCGACTGCACCCTCGGCCGAAGCTTCTACCTGAGCCGGTGCGTCCTGCGCATCCTGCTCAGTTGCGGCAGCATCCGCGGACTGGGCGTCGGAGAAAATATTCTGACCATCATTCATGTCGTGCTAACCCCTCTTGTATCTACATCAACGGTTCGCGACATTGGCATCTTCGCCTAAAGAGTCCTAAGAGCCAATATGCCATCCGCAATCACTTCGCACAGCCAGACACCAGCTGCGCTAACGAATAATCCCGCCGTCCGGAACTCGGAGGCGGGATGAAAAGCATCACTGCGAAACAGTATAACCGATTACTTACCCAACACCGATCGGACACCCAGACCGGCCAGCGTGTCCACACCCCACACGAGAACGATCATGGCAATCAAGAACAGAATCACGATGATGCTGTAGGTGACCATCTGGCGGCCGGTCGGCCAAATCACCTTGCGCAGCTCGTCAACAACCTGCTTGATGAAAACCAAAGGGTTACGAGTCGAAAGCTCGTTGGTCTCCTTCTCACGCGCAGGCTTCTTCGCCACGGTGGTCTGCGCGCCCGTCGCCTGGCGCTTACCGGACGGGCGAGCCGCCGCCTGGAAAGTCTGGTTTTCCTCAGACACGATGCTCCTTCGCTACTTCGTGCATATGAGACCTAAAGATACTGCACAGTGAAACTCAAACGTGAATTCTTCAAGGGCAAACTCCGGGGATGTTCTCCGGAGCCAAGCCCCCACTGTGCAGAGCAAGTCTGGTTCAGTGCGTAAATTCTAGCCGATAATCCACACTATCGAAGAAATGCCCTTCGTGGGAACCGCAGGCTTCGAGATTCGATTCTGACAACCCCAAAGAGCTACGGGCTGCTAGCTCGGTCTGCTCGCTGGGGCTGCTCGCTTGGGGATGCGAACTTGGGGCTGCAAATGTGAAACTGTATGGGTTTATGACACTTTCAAGCCATTTTTCGGGCTGTTTTTGTCATAAACGCAGTCAGTAACTCGGGGTTAAGTGACAAAAAGTGTGTCTGATTTTCAGCCTATTTGCTGGTCAGGCCGCATAAAACGGGCTTATATAAGGT
>NZ_JASPJT010000040.1:0-241 GCF_030232425.1 Corynebacterium sp. MSK019
GATCTGCGCAAGCCCGATGGCCTTGTCTTCGTCCCGCAGGGGGCGGCGGCGGGGGCGGCTTTCCTGGCCCCGCTCCCGGTCGGCGCGCTCCCCGGCATCGGCCCGAAAGCGCAGGCACGACTGGACGAGTTTGGGATTCGGCAACTCGGCGAACTTGCCAGCGCCTCGCCCGCGCTGCTGCGCCGCGTCTTCGGCGAACGGATCGCCGCCATCGTCGCGCAGCGGGTGAACGGGATTGACG
>NZ_JASPJT010000041.1:0-225 GCF_030232425.1 Corynebacterium sp. MSK019
TGTTAAGCACGCCGCCAGCGTTCGTCCTGAGCCAGGATCAAACCCTCCATCAAAAACCCTTCAAATCAGAAGAATCACAAAAACAATGAAAGGCCCAAAAACCTGACAAAAACAAAACAAACAACCACCACACACCACAAACAGTGCACGGCCTGGCCGTTATCCAAAAATAAAACATTCTCCCCTTCGAACCGACGAGGCCAAAAAAGAAGAGAACAACCATGA